>JBNKGN010000110.1:0-9437 GCA_050289845.1 Crocinitomicaceae bacterium
CCTACATAAGTTCCCTGAGCTAATTTACCTTCTGGCGTTGCTCGAATTCTGCGGTTGACCCGATTGATCAAAGTGTCGATCGGTGTCTTGGTGTCTTCAGCGTCAAAAAATACGGTGATCATACTCGCGTGATTTCCACCCTGACCAATACTTCTGGCATAGCCAACGGTGCTCAGGTAATACGTGACCAAATCTTCACCTGTCTCGTTTTTAATACGAAGATTTTCTTCCATCAAAATACGTGTGGCTTCTTTGATAAATTGTTCTGATTTTACGTCACTATCTCCAGGAGTGTACACACCTTCAATCGCAAAGGAGTTGGGTTGTACGTTCGGGAAAAAGGTAAAGGTGATAATGCCTTTTGAGAAAAGAACAATGGAAGTGATCACGAATACCATTGGGAAGAAAAAGGACAGATAGAACCACTTTCTTCGAGTTCCAACCATGTTGTCCACAATCGAAGAGAACCATTGGTCACGAACGTAACGGATGCCTTTGTCTGCGGTGACACGTACGAATGATTCCATCGGCGATTTCGAAAATCCAACAAACGTGAGTGCCGCACCTAACAGCAATAAGGCGAAGGGAAACAGAACTCCACTGAAAGTAGGAACATCTGGGAACAAACGGGATCCTAAGAAAATCACAATAATACCGCCCACCATATAGCCAATTCCCGCAAGCCACGAATAGATGGGTTTTTGCGAGTCGGAAAGGATCGATTTGTGTCCTAAGTGGCCAGGGAGAATAATAAAAGCTTCAAAAAGCGAGAAGACCAGACAGGAAATCACAACAAAGGCCATTTCCTTGATAAGCTCCATTCCTTCGACAAAGAAAAGTACAGAGAAGGCAACAATTGTCGTTAAAACCGAAGTGAAAACGGGTTGAAGAACTTCCATCGTTCCGTCGAGTGCCGCTCGTTTGGCCGATTTTCCACGTTCGAAATGCGTGAAGATATTTTCAGCAATAACAATTCCATCGTCGACCAAAATTCCTACAACGAGAATCATTCCGAAGAGCGAAATCATGTTGATGGTAATGCCGTAAAGAGATCCAATGATAAACATTCCGAGGAATGAGAACGGAATACCAAAGGCAACCCATGCCGAGAGTTTAATGTTAAGGAACAATCCTAAAAAGAGCAAAACAAGCACCAATCCCATGATCCCATTGCGAGTCAAAAGGTCTATCCGGTCGTTGAGCATGCTGTTGAACTCGTAATAAATGTTGAATTGAAAGTCGGGATTTTCGGCGTCAAATTTTTTCTTGTAATCGTGAAGAATTTCAGTGATTTCCGCAATGTCTTGATCGGCAGTTTTACTTATTTCGAAGGTTACAGCCGGTTTCCCGTTAAATCGGGATTTCTGTGATACTTCCGAAAAAGTCATCTCTACGTCAGCAACATCACCAACAAGAATGGATTCTCCAGAAGGGGTAGTGCGCAATAAAATCGCTTCAATTTCCTCGGGATTGGTCGAACGGTTATTAGAGCGAATGTTTAATTCCTCCATCTCACCACGAATGGCACCTGTTGTGATGTCAATATTCTTCGTGCGTATCGCAGCGGCGATTTCGTTAATGGAGATGTTGTAGCGAATGAGGTCTTGTTCGCGCACATTTACCGACATTTCCTTGAGCGGAAACCCCGATTTTCCGATTTCGGTGATCGATTTACTGTTCAATAAATCGCGCTCAGCCTTCGATGCGATATCAATTAATTTGGAAATGGAAACCGAATCCTTTTTAGATGAGATCCCCGTAAATGCCACAATACTCGACATTCCCGAAGTTTTCGGCATGGTGATCGTAGGTGGTTCGGTGCCTTTCGGAAAAGAGCTGATTGAGTTCACCGCATTGTCCACGTCGTTAAACAATTGCTCCATATCCGTTTCGTCCAACGCGATTATGGTAACAGTGGTGAAATTTTCGGAAGAACTTGAGCTGATTTCATCGATGCCGTTCAAACCTTTGATCGCCTGCTCGATTTTTAGTGTAATTCCATCCTCCATTTCTGCGGGAGATGCACCTGGATATGCGACGGAAATAACAATGCGTTGGGGATCATTTTCGGGGAAGAACGATCGGTTCGTGGTAAACATTGAGAACAAACCAAACATCAACACGATGACAATGGCAGCATTTCCCCAAACAGGTCGGTCAATAAAAAACTGAATGATACGTTTCATAACTGGTTATTTACGTTCAACACCTTCGTAAATAATGTCCTTCGAAGGGGTGCCAATCTGTTCCAAAACGACTTTTGTTCCGTTGCTTAGTCCTTCTATGTACAGCGAGTCCTGAAGCATTCCAACTTCATTTATATCAACAGCAACCAACTGTGCTCCCTCTAAGGTCCATACTTTTCTGTTCGAAACGGCGGTCCGTGGTAAAACGACTGTATTTTTCTCAGCTTGTTGATCAATCGTCACGTTGAGGAACATTCCGTTATAAACGATGGCGTCTTTTTCCGGTTTTACAGAATAGTACACGTCTACTGATTGCGTGCGTTGATTGACTACATCTGAAATTCTTAGAATGTTTCCTGTAGCCACCAGTTGCTCTTTGCTGTCCACAAATTGAGCTGTATTTGATTCCTTGAAATTGCGAAGGTCACTTAATGCGACGGGAACTTTTAGTTCAAATTCACCTGTTTTCGCAATTTTCGCAATTTGAACTCCGGGATTGACAATAGAACCAGGTTCCGAATAAATTTCTACAACTGTACCAGAAAATGGTGCGCGGTACGTATACTTTTCATAGCGTTTTTCGAGGGAAAGAATCGAGTAGTATTCTGTTTTTACATTGCGTGTGATCCAAAAAAGTGCCTCTTTATTGTTTGTTGTACGTGGGTATTCTGGAAGCTTCTCGCGTGCGCCCACAGCGTCCATAAATTGAATCCATTTTTCGGTTTCTTTCGGGAAATCAAGATTCAAATCGGGGATGGACTGCGCAATTATGCCCTTCAAAGCCGTCTTTCTTGCAGCAATGGAGTAAAACATTTCCTCAGCATCAATAATGTAAAGCACGTCTCCTTTGCTGAATTTCGCACCTGGCTTCAAGCGTTTTTTGCCTTCGACCAATTTTCCTTGAACTTCGAACGATACCATTAACTCTGTTATCGGAGAAATTTGTCCATACGAACTTAAGGTAATTGTGTGGGGACTGTTTTGCACTATTTTGTACGGAACATGAATCGTTTTCGATTCCTTTTTAATGTTCTTTTGGTACGATTTCGAATTCATCGCGACTGGAATGTAGATAAGACCAGCTAGCACAATGAAAATGGCGAAAAGAACTATCTGACTGCGTTTCATGCAATGCGAATTAAGATTTTTGTAAAAGTACAATAGATAGGCAAGAAACGTTCATAATAATTGATAAATGGTGGGAGAAGAAGAGGGAACGCATTCCAATTTGCCCCAATCCACGGTGTTTGTGTGTATAACTGTTGAAAAAGATGTTGAAAACCTTAATCGGAGTGCCTTATTGCAAGGTTAAGCCTTTGTTAAATTTGTAATTAGTATTCTATCAACCTCAACAGAATGTTTGGAACTATTTTACGGAAAAAGGTCTCTGACGAAAAGCTAGCGAACGTTTTTATAAACGGGCTTTTTCAGACGATTGATGCTGGCTTCCCGGTGATTGCCGAAGTCATCAATGATGATCCTGCATTTGTTGTCTCTCCTAATGTTAACCCAAAAGATAGCTATGAGTTTTCTCTAGTGGTGATCGTTGGAAATCTCTCCTTTCTTGAAAGTGCTTTTGAGCCAGAGCAAGCGGATCGTGTGGAGAAGTTAGTGTATGAGAAACTGGCAAGAGTCTACGAGATGGAACTTCCTGTATTCAAACAATTACTGAAAGATTACAAAAACTTGATGTATCGTTTGAATCACCCATCTAAAAATATGGTGTATGCCATGTCTAAAGGGATTTTTGATAAGTACACCTTGTACAACTATCAGGATGAATACTTCAAACGCATGATGGCCCCTAATCCATTGTTTTTAAAACGAATGGATGAAGTTGTAGAAAATTTCATTTGGGACTGGGATGCATTCTTTAGAAAATATAAGTTAGATTGATCCGATATCTCTAAGTGGTACTCACTTATTTCAAAAGATGGCTCGCGAGAGCCATTTTTTATTATCTTCATGTCACCAAACAAATTAACACCTAATAGGATTATGAAAAAGAAATGGATTTTTGGTGTAATGGCTCTAGGATTAGTTCTCGGGACATACGCCTGTTCTGGAGATGAGGCTTCAGAAGAAAAAGAAGCTTCAACAGAAGTAACAGCAGAAACAAAGGCTGCTTTGGAAGAAGCGAAAAATTTGGAGACAGATGCTATCGTTTTGGATGCGGAAGTAGATGCTTTTATTGAATCACTAGAAAACTAATCACGATGAAACAGATATTAATTGCAGTAAGCGTAATCATTGCGCTAGGCGTAGTGGCACAAAGAGGTAAAATCACTACAGAAGTTCCAACGGAAGACGTGAAAGTGGTGAATCCAAACAATCCAAAGCCTGGAAAGAATTTGGAGAAAGGAGAAATCAAAATGACAGATGGTGTGACTTCTGCGAAACCAGAATCAAAACCAAAAAGCGGTGCAACCGTTAAAGATCTAGGTGACGAGATGATCTCAGGTCGTGAAGTGGGGATGCAACGTGCAGAAGAAGCGCGCGCAAAACACACAGAGCCTAAAACAGAGGCGGAAGCAGCAGCAATGGTGACTTCAATCAATGAAAGTACAAAATCAACGGTAGACGGAACAGCTACGAAAATTGCAGATGCACGTCAAATGCTTGATGCAAAAAAGAACAGCGGATCTATCTCTGAATTGGAATACGATTTGAAATCATCTATTTTGGATGACTACGAAGCACGTAGAAAAGCGATTGCAGACAAACTGTAAGAAGCATCAATTATATTGGAAAAGGTTCGGCGGATGTCGGACCTTTTTTAATTTCGGACGTACACCACCTTCTTAGTTTCGAAAAATTCCTCAGGAAAATAATCTGAAATAGGGAAGTACTGCACCGCTTTCATGACAGGTGCCATTTCCTCGGTTAAATCACCTCCTTTGAGGTAGAAGATTCCGTTTTTAAAGGCGTTATTGTTGGCTTTCAGAAAGCGACCTTTGGTCCATTTGAGGAATTTCGGCATGGCGGTAACAGCTCTACTCACAATGAAATCAAATTGTTCGTCAATGTTTTCTGCTCGCTCGTGAATGCCTCTAACGTTGGTTAACTTCAATTCCTGGGCGACCTCATTAACGACTTTGATTTTTTTGCCAATGGAATCAACAAGGAGAAAAGTGCATTCAGGGAACAGAATTGCCAAAGGGATACCAGGGAAACCGCCACCAGTACCGATGTCTAAAATACGCGTTCCAGGAGCGAAATGAATCACTTTTGCGATGGCTAACGAGTGCAATACATGGCGCTCGTAAAAATTATCGGTGTCTTTCCGTGAAATCACATTGATTTGTTCGTTCCAATGCGTGTAGATTTCCTTTAGTTTTTCGAATTGGCTTTTTTGTACCTCGGTAAGTTCAGGAAAGTAGTGGAGGATGTGTTCAAAATCTTCCATTAAATAGCGTCTTTGGTTTTATCCATCATGTTGGCAAGGAAGTCACGTGCGCGAAACAGTTGTGCTTTTACAGTCCCCAATGGAAGGTTGAGTTCTTCGGAAATCTCTTCGTAGCTCAATTCTTCGAAATACCTTTTTTCTACGAGGATTCGATAACGTGGCTTCAATTTTGTCACCAATTCTCGCATGTGAAGCACTTTTTGTTTGTGTTCCAATGTCTCTTCTGGATCGCGTGTATTGCTGCGTGCGTCAATTCGCATTTTTTCGCCACTTTCCGTTTCAATACCAGTATCCATAGAGGTTACCTTGATGCGTTTTTTGCGAATGAAATCTATGCAGTTATTGGAGGCGATCTTAAAAAGCCATGTCGAAAACGCATAGCTCGGTGAATATTGTTCCAGTCTGTTGAAGGCTTTGCCAAATGCTTCGATGGTGAGATCGTCTGCATCGTCGGTGTTTTTAACCATTTTCAACATCATGTAGTAAATGGATTCACGGTACCGATCCATAAGCGTTGCGTATGCCGCCTGATCGCCATTAATTGCACGATCAACAAGGGCTAAATCTTGCTGTGCTTTGTCCGATAAGTGGTCGTTTTCTACCATTTTTTAGTGTCCTTTTTATCGATGGAATAGTACAAGATCGGCGTGAACAATGCGTACGCCAAGTCGAGTAGAGGCAGCCATGCGATAAATTTGCGCGCCTGCAATTTCTTGAAAGCTTTCCCGAGTACAATCCATTTAATTCCAAGAATCAAAAGAAAGACAGCGAGGCCGATCCAACGAAAATTGCTATCGAACAACAAAATAACAAAGGAAGTGGTTAACATCAACAAGGTAAGTGGGTAGATTCCTAACATCCACTTTTTAATAACCCTGTATTTTTCTGTGGTAGTGAAATGTCGTGACTTCTGATGAAACAATTTTTCCCAGGAGTTCACAGGTGCCGAATAGCAATACGATTCGGGATCAATATTGATCGTGTAATTGCGTTTTTTTGCCGCATCTTGAATAAACAAATCATCGTCTCCTGACGAAAGTCCGTAATGTGATTTAAATCCGTTGGCTGCTTCAAACGCCGATTTGGTATACGCCAAATTCCGACCTATAGCCATGTACGGTACGCCGAATTTAGCGAAGGAGAAATAATTCATCGCGATCCAAGTTGTGTCGAAGCGCACAAATCGATTTAAAAGTCCTTTCTCGTGTTGATACGGTCCATATCCCATCACAATTTGCTTGCGATCGTTAAATCGTGCGGCCATACTGCGCATCCAGTTTTTACTGGCAGGTTTACAATCGGCGTCTGTGAACAGTAAATGCTCGTGTTTTGCACCGCGAATACCAATGGTCAGGGGCAATTTTTTTCCGTATTTTAAGTGTTTGTTGCGTTCTACTTTAAACACGCGAAGATTTGGATATTGTCGCGAATACGTATCCAGAATGTATTGTGAGTCATCGATACTTTGATGATTTACCACGATCACTTCGAATTCGGGATAATCCTGATCCATAATAAATGGAATGTTCTCAAACAAATTTTGAGATTCATTGCGCGCTGCGATAATCAACGATACGGGAGGTAGCGATTCGGAAAGTACTTCTTTACGCTTCTTGTGAAAGGCCAATCGTGTGTAGGTCAACAACACAAAAAGTAGATGAAGAAAGGCGAAACCACAAAAGACGAAGAATAAATACGTTCTCCAATCGTCATGAAACTCGGGGAGAAATTCCAACATTGAAATGACTTTGGTACAAATATGCGGGCTTTCTTAAATAGATTTATCTTTGCGCGGGTTAATTATCAACAAAATTATGCACTTCGACTTACTTCATACCGATCCACAATCCAAAGCGCGCGCTGGAGAATTACACACGGATCATGGGATTATTCAAACACCAATCTTCATGCCAGTGGGCACTGCAGGTAGCGTAAAGGGCGTACATCAGCACGAATTGAAAGAAGCGGTAGAAGCACAAATAATCTTGGGGAATACCTATCATTTGTTTTTACGTCCTGGGTTAGAAGTGCTCGAAGCAGCTGGTGGTTTGCATCAATTTATCAACTGGGATTTGCCGATTCTTACCGATAGTGGAGGATATCAGGTGTATTCCATGTCTGGATCACGAAAAATTACGGAAGAAGGCGTTCGTTTTCAATCGCATGTTGATGGTAGTTATCACTTTTTTACTCCTGAACGCGCAATTGATATTCAGCGTACTATTGGTGCTGATATCATCATGGCATTCGACGAATGTACACCCTATCCGTGTGAGTACGATTATGCGAAAAATTCGATGCACATGACCCATCGCTGGTTGAAACGCTGCATGGATCAAATGAAAGCGACCGAACCCAAATATGGCTATAATCAAGCCTTGTTTCCAATCGTTCAGGGAAGTGTGTACAAAGATTTAAGAAAGGAATCCGCCGAGACAATTGCTTCACATGACGCGATTGGAAATGCCATAGGAGGATTGTCGGTCGGGGAACCTGATGAGGAATTGTACAGCATGACGGATTTGGTGTGTTCGATTTTACCAACCGAAAAACCACGTTATTTAATGGGGGTGGGAACGCCAGTAAACCTATTGGAGTGCATCGCTATGGGAGTCGATATGTTCGATTGCGTTATGCCTTCACGAAATGCACGTCACGGTATGTTGTTTACCTCAGAGGGGATCATCAATATTAAGAACAAGAAATGGGAGAAAGATTTTTCTCCTTTGGATCCGAACGGTTCGGCGTATGTCGACGTTACATATAGCAAAGCGTATTTGCGTCATTTGGTTCGGGCGAAAGAAAACCTTGCGATTCAAATTGCAACGATACACAATTTATCCTTCTATTTGTGGTTAGTGAAAGAGGCACGAAAACATATTTTGGACGGAACTTTTGTGAGTTGGAAAAATCAAATGGTCCCGAAACTATCGAACAGATTGTAAATGCTATCCATACTCGATCGATATATCATTAAGCGTTTTTTAACGACGTTTTTCTTCATTTTCGGAGTGATTATGCTCCTTTCGATCGTTTTTGATATCGCCGAAAAATTGTCTTATTTTTTGGAGAATAATGCCACGTGGACAGAAGTGATTTTCGAGTATTACGTGAGTTTTATCCTCTATTTTGGAAATATGTTCTCCTCACTGATCATTTCGATTAGTGTGATTTGGTTTACCGCGAAAATGGCTCGTGACACAGAGATTATTCCCATTTTAAATAGTGGAAAGCCTTTCGGTAGGTTTGTTCGCCCCTATATGATCGCAGCGACCATCTTAATGTTGATTTCCTTGGTGTTGAATCATTTCGTGATTCCGAATACCAATCGAATGCGTCTGAATTTTGAGGAGAATTACTACCGTGAAGCAATGAATATTGCCGAATACCACGCGGAATTCCCAGGAGGGCAGGTTGTTTATTTCAAATCGTACAATGCACAAACCGATCGCGCACAAATGTTCACCCTCGAACAAGAACGGTCGGACGGAAAACGTATCGCATATTTCGTGAAAGCGGAGTCAGCACAGAATGTGAAAGGAACCAACAAATGGATTCTTCGGAATTATTACGAGCGTTATCACGGCGATACGAATGACATTATCAGGGAAGGATTGCGGAAAGACACTATTTTTCAATTCAAAATGGACGAAATTGCCAAGCGCGAAAATGTCGCTGAGACCATGCCTTATTTTGAACTCAAAGCTTTTATTGAAAGAGAGCGCCTGAAGGGATCGTCATTGGTTCCGCTCTATGAAATTGAATTGTATCAGCGGACCTCTTATCCTTTCGCAACGTATGTTTTGACCATCATTGGAATTGCGGTAGCAAGTCGTAAAAGACGT
>JBNKGN010000111.1:0-9410 GCA_050289845.1 Crocinitomicaceae bacterium
ATATAGTTGTCCGTAGAAATCATCCCAATGCGTTTGATGAATCGTGTTGCTAAATCCAACAAATCGGGCAACATAGGCTCATCCATACCATAGAAATGGATACTCAAATACGACGCAATCGGTTGTGCTGCCATAAAAACCACCACCAGGAGAATTAACATGACCACAAGTGCATTTCCGTAATTCTTGGTACTGTATTTAAATCCTTTCCCAAATCGTTTCCCGAAAGTCATATCACTCAACCCCATAGTTGCAGCGTTCAAATACACAAATGGAATTGCAAAAAAGGCCATAAGAAGAAGATACCACGGCAAGGAAAACACGACAATGCACAGGAGCAGGTTGGACAACCAAATGCCTAAAAAACGTTTCTTACAATAACCAAAAAACGAATGCCAGGAAAATGGTTCATAGATATTTTTAACACTCCAGAAGACCGAAGTAAAAATAAAGGCGATAACAAAAGTCCAACCGAATGCTACGAGGTAATCATACATATCGATAAAGCAATACCCCATCATAAACGCCATTTGGGTCGCCCAATCGTACCAATATTCTGTCTGTTGTAAGTCGTAATGTCGGTAATCCTGAAACGCCACCATCGCAGCAATAATAGGCAAAGTAATCAAGAGGTTGATCCGCATCAAGTGTCCAAATTTCAAACGGAACAAGCGAAATGAATCAGCCACCAACTCGTTATTTGGACGAATTTTATTGAATTTGAACGTTCGGCGTACCTGAAAACTTTCGGTACCTTCTTGATGCACCAACTCCGGATATTTTCGGGCGACGTACATCGGATAAATGACATAATAGAAGATGATAATGGCAAAAGAAAGTCCAATGAGCATCCATTTCGACCAATTCGGTAATTGCTGATAATTTGCCGTCACAAAACTTTCAAGAAATCCAGCGGCGATGATAAACGGCACCAGACTTAACATGATTTTTAGTCCCCGTTTGGTCGAAAGTTGTAAGGCTTGCATCCGCGAGTAACTTCCTGGAAAAAGCAAACCATTTCCTGCTGTAATTCCAGCTCCCGCGGCAAGTACAATGGCGGAAATTTCAAAAGCCCCGTGAATCCAAATCCCCAGAAAACTGGTTATTAATAGTCCTTTTGCATGAAAAAAGTACTGAAATGAACCCAACATGACACCATTCGAAAACATGATAATGTGCGATCCAATGGTAAAGAAAAACCCTACAAAAAAGGTCAAAAAGGCCACTTTCATATTATTGGTGGTGATCGCAATAAACATGTCCATTTGGTGATCAGACTCGTAAACGGCCAACGGATTTCCTCGGGAAATATTTTCCAACGTCATTTCAACGTAGCCATCACCCATAACAGATCTTGGAAAATCGGGGTAAACCATCGTGGTGATCACTCCAATCAGTGTATAGAGCAAAAATGCGATCAAAGCGAAGGTTAAATTCTTGCGGGAGCGATAAATTTCCAGTGGAAGAGAAGTGCGCCAAACCGTGAAAAATTTCTTGAGTGATTCTCCTTTTTGTTTGTGAACTCCTGTGTAAACGCGCTGTCCTAATTGATTGAGATACACCCGAACGGTGCGGCGTTGATAAAATGTTTGCGCATAACTCAAGTCATCTGTAATATCCATGTACAGATCACTCAATTCTTCAGGATCGTTGGACTTCGATTTGTACAATTGTTCAAACCGGTTCCACTTCTCCTTGTTTTGTTCTATAAAGGTTGTCTCTTTCAATTCGTATGCATCTCAGCGCGGTCGCAGAAACCCTAAATATAAAGATGATTTCGGAAAAAGTTCAACTCGACATGCAGAGAATTAACAACTAGATGATTATCAATGTTATTCGAGGGGCACTTTCACTACAAAGAAAGTAATTCTGGCGGCTTAATGTTTGTTACGTGAAAGTTCGAATTTTCCAATTTTCACGTAGAACCCGCCTTTTTTATCGGTGGATGCTTTGCGTTGCCCAAAATCAACATCTGTATCGGATTTTTTGTTGATGAAATTGGTGATGGGTGCAATTGGGTTCTTCATGTCGTTGTTCGCCTGATCCGTTTTGTTCACTGGTATTGCTGGCTCTCTCGCAATGGAATTGTCCAACGTTGCTTTCGATGGGTCAATTTGTGTGACAGGCATCAGTGTTTGATTATCGAAGGACGTCTTCATAAAATCAGAAGATGGGCGCGTTGTCAATTTTTCATGGTCAATCGCGTCAGAAATGCGTTTGGTGCGAATAACTCCTGGTTCTCCATGTGCCACAACGATATTGTTCGGCGCAGGTTGAATTTCTGGAACTACTGGTTCCACGACGTCCGTAAGTCCCAATGTAGGCACATTCAATTTCAGATTGTCTGAGGCAAAATCAATCGTAACGGACTGGATATTCCCTGCATTCGTAAACAGAACGAACGCAACAACCGCTGCAGCAACAGCACCTGAGATGTACGGCCACAAGACCAATTTATTGCGACGCATGAGTGCTTTCTTCTCTGTGTATACTTGCGTCAAATCTGGCTGAAAATAAACGGCTTTGTAACGTGCTTTGGAAGCTTCTAACGCGGCATTTCCAGCAATAAATCCATCCAATTCATTTTGTTTCTCTTCCGTAAGCAATCCTTCTGCATCTGCAATCATAAAATGCTCCACATTCTGCAATACAATCGTATCGGCTTCATCGGTTTGCTTCAGTTGTTCTTTTTTCGTGTAGGTAAATGTTTCGTCGTCTTCCAAGACAACAAATGCATCTTCCTCCATAAGACATTCGGGGTGCTCTTCGAGAAACTGCATCAACATCTGCGTGTCCTCTTCGGAAAGATTGCCTTCCAAATAGTCCAGGTAAAATACCTCGTAATTAAATATGCTAATTCGTTCCATTATATTACTAAATCCAATCGTTTGATGTACGCCTGTAACGCCTTTCTCGCTCTAAAAATGTACACCTTGACTTGTGCAGCACTCAACTCGGTAATATCCGCTATTTCATCGTAGCTATACCCTTCGTAATCTCTCAACAGCACCACCGATTTTTGAATGGCAGGCAACTGATTTAACGCATCTTCTAAAATCGCTTTTAAGTCAAAATTATCTGCCGCGCTTCCTTCTTGCTCTTGTGCTTTTTCTATATCACCTGAGCGTTGGTCTTTTTTAATCCAATCAAGGATGGTATGATACGCAGTGGTAAACAAATAGGATTTCACTTTTTCAAAACTGATTTCCTCGTGTTTGATCCAAACTTTCGTAAATGTTTCCTGAACAATATCGTTTGCGCTCATCTCGTTTTTGAGATGTTTCATGGCAAATCGGAAAATATTATCCGAATACGTATCGACTGAACTATTGTACTCTTTGACTGTCATTATTGAGTGTCTATCTCCTGTAAGACTCACATCTTTTCGAAAAGTTACAACAAACTTGAAAAATTCCTTATCTTACTCCTAAAATTAATAAAGAAACATGATTGGAGCATTGATTGGCGGAGGTATCGTTTTGATTATCATCTTTTGGTACATTTCCGCAAACAACAAATTGGTACGCTTAAAAAACAGACGTGAGAATGCGTTTGCGGATATTGACGTACAATTAAAACAACGCCACGACCTCATCCCTCAGTTGATGGGTACTGTCAAAGGGTACATGGATCACGAGAAAGAAGTTTTGACGCGTGTCACAGAAGCACGTTCGAAAGCGATGGGTGCGGGAAGTATCAACGAAAAAATTGCAGCAGAGCACGAGTTGGGAGCTGCGATGAGTGCCTTCCAAATTCAAGTGGAAGCATATCCAGATCTCAAAGCAAATTCGAACTTTATGCAATTGCAGGCTGAAATTTCAGACATCGAAAACAAATTGGCTGCAGTGCGTCGTTTCTTCAATTCTGCTACGCGCGAGTTGAATGATGCTATTGAGTCGATTCCATCGAATATTGTTGCCGGATTCAAAAAAATGACCGTACAACCAATGTTCGATTTGGGCGATTCACAGCGTGCAACCATGGACAAAGCTCCTGAGATTAAATTCTAAACCTTCGCATGGAATACGTTGGTCTTGACAAACAAATTCGACGCAATAATCGGCGTTCGGTTCTCTTACTAATGGCATTTCCCCTACTTATTTTTGTAGGGGTTTATGCTTTTTTAATGGTTGTCCATGAGGCAGAATTCCCTGTAGTCAATTATTATTTTATCCGCACAATACCGTTCGTCGCGGGAGCGGTGCTTCTTTGGTTTTTAATTGCTTTCGCTTCGCATTCCACCTTAATTCAAATGGCGACGCATTCGGAAACTTTGGAGCGAAAGGAAAATATGCGGGTCTACAACCTCACGGAAAATTTGTGCATGTCTGTTGGAATGACAATGCCGAAACTTCGGGTGATTCAATCCGATGCGTTGAACGCATTCGCTTCCGGAATTAACGAGAAAACATTTACGGTGACACTCACCACGGGAATTATTGAAACCTTGAGCGACACCGAATTGGAAGGCGTCATTGCCCATGAACTCATGCACATTCGTAACCGAGATGTTCGTTTGCTCATTGTCTCCATCATTTTTGTTGGAATTCTCGGGTTTATCGTGAACGTCCTTTTTCGTTCGGTGCTTTACGGAGGAGGTAGAAGACGCAGCAAAGACAGTAAGGTCGATGGTCGCGTGGTGATTGTGGCCTTGCTCATCGCTTTGGTCGTTTATTTCCTTTCGATTCTTTTCAAATTCGCCTTGTCGCGAAAACGAGAATACCTTGCTGACGCTGGAGCCGCTGAAATGACCCGTAATCCACATGCACTTGCAGATGCATTGCGAAAAATTAGTGGTCATTCCGATTTGGAATCTCGCAGTGACGATGTCAAACAAATGTATATCGAAAATGGACCGAAAGAAGATGAAGCGGGACTTTTCTCTGGCATTAGTGGTTTGTTTTCCACCCATCCACCCATCCAAAAACGCATTGATTTTTTGGAAAGAATGTAAAAATCACTCTTTGGAAAGATAAATATCCAAAAGTACTTCGGTCAATTCATCTCGGGAGACATCTCCATCAAAAACATACTCGAAAGGAGGTAATAATTGATCAATGCCCTCATCAATAAGGTCCATGTCCTGCGCTTCTTTTGCTGCTTGTCCGACACCAAATAAAAGTATTTTGAGTTTGACCAAAGTCAATTCCGGGTGCAATTCGTTGTAAGTCGCGATGTCTTTAATAAACGTTTTGTTGAGAGGATTGTTCAACGCATCGTCTCCCAAGCAGAAAACAAAAAATTCGTCTTCATTTTCCAGGTCGATGTCAGGATAGCGTTCCATATATTCAGCCACTATCGGTTCTGAATCACCGTCCGCACTAATTAGTACAGGGATGTACTCCAATAAAAATGCTTTGTCTCTGTTTCCTGCCTCATATTTGGCGTTCATTTGAAAAATTTCCGTCGATTCGGGATCGATGACCCCTTTGCCCGCTTCTAGAATCTCAGAGGCTCCAACAGCCCCGACGATACGATGTAACTCCTCACGATCTCCCGAAAGAAACAACATTGTTGGATATGCGTTCAATCCGAAATCCATCATCAATTGATCGCCTTCTTCTTCTTCGCCGTCCAATTTAATATTAATGAAATTCTCGTTCATAAAAGCACCGAGTTCTTCGTCCACAAAAACTTCTTTCGAGAGGTATTTACACGGTCCACACCACGTTGCGTAGATGTCGATGAAAATGGGTTTGCTCTCTGCTTTCGAAAGCTCAAGTGCTTTGGCAAGCGTGATGTTTTTGAATGTGATTCCGTTTGCTTTACTCGCAAAGGACAAAAGGACTGCGATTGCAATCACTGCAGATTTTTTTAAATACATGGCTCTGGTTTTAGGGTTTTATTACTACTAGTAACTAACTATGCGCACATAATATTGTGTATTGTAACCAATTTCTCGAAAAACCGTGCCACGCTCCATCATTTTTTTCCGTGGTGTTCTATTTCATTCGCGGTAATTCGCAATCATCCCTAAAAGAACTTCCTCCTCTTCTGAACTGGGGATCAGATTTTTCGAATAGCGATACAACCGTTCACGGTCCAGATTGCCTTTGAAAGCAGAATCTCGCAACAACAACCCAAAACCAATTACGGTGTTCAATTGAAAGCCCAATTCCATTTTGCCGGAAGCTTTGACCATAAATTCACGTTCAACGCTTTTCTCCTCTTCGAAGGGTTTGTATCGCAATTTTACCGTTGCCAATGTTGCGTTCCGATCGATAAGAGTTGAGTCATGGACCCGTTCAATTTCGTAGACTGCCGTTACTGTGTGACTGTAGCCAATTTCACCACCATCTTTGGAATCATCCACAAAATCTTCGGGTTGTAGCAAACGATTCTCGTAACCGATCAAGCGGTAATACACTACTTTCGTCGGGTCAAATGCCACATCAAGTTTTACGTCGCGCGCAATGTTCATAATATTTCCGATCTCTTTACAAAGCACCCGATCCATTTCACTCCTAGAGTTAATATAGAAGTGATTTCCATCGCCTCGATCCGCCAGAGATTCCAGGATATCGTTACGGTAATTGCCCATACCGAATCCCAAAGCTGTTAGGTAGATCCCTTTCCCTCGTTTCTCCGAAATGTATGTTTCTAACTGATCCGTATCGCTAATCCCCACGTTAAAATCACCATCAGTACAAAGAATGATTCGGTTGTTTTTCTCAGGATCAAAGTTCGATTCAGCCAATTCGTACGCCTTTTGAATGCCTCCCATTCCATTTGTCGAACCTCCTGCATTTAGATTGTCGAGGGCAACCAAAATACTGTCTCGATCAGACGTAGGATTCAATGCCACGCCAACATAACCTGCGTACGTCACAATAGACACTTGATCGGATTCTTCCAATGTTTTCACAAAATCGGAAAGTCCGCTTTTGAGCAATCCCAGTTTCATTTGGCTTTCCATCGAACCAGAAACATCTACCAGAAAGACAAAATTGTGCGATTTTCGGGGCAAATCTTTCGGTAAATCCATTGCTTTCATATGCACGGAAAGCAATTCGTGGTTTTCATCCCACAGACAATTCGAGCGAACGACCTCCAAACCGATCAATTCTCCGTCGGGAATCTCCACATCACGATAGTTAAAAGCATTGATCATTTCCTCCAATTTTACGGCGTCACGGGAAATTTCATCCTTGTAATTTTGTTTTAAATAGGTCCATGAAGCCCGATCGACGTCCAAACCAAAGGTAGAATGAGGTTGATCTTTGGGTGAAAGAAACATGTTTTCATAAATGGGGTGAAAGCGATCAGCAGAAATTCGAGGTTCCATTTTTGGCGCTTCTTCCGACGGAGCTTCAATCGTTTGCCGTTTGCGTCGTGCTGTTGGTGTATCATGGACATATGTCGATGCTCCGATCGGTTTGGAAACCACCGAAATCACTCCACCTGTAAGGTCACCGTAATTGGCAGGAATTCCACCTGTGTACACCGTCACTTCACTCACAAAGGATTTTGGAATCGCTCCGAGAGACTGAACGCGCATTCCATCGACATAGTATACGGTTGCATCCGATCGCGCACCTCGAATATGCAGTGCATCTGTCCCTTCGGTAGTCAACACACCTCCAATCCTCCCTGCCATTTCTGAAACGGAACGTTGTGGAAGCCGCACGACATCTTCACGATGTATAGTGGTTCCCATTGTACCAGAATTCGAGACGAACAATGGCACGCGATACGCAACACAGCGCACTGCTCCTATTTGTTGGATTTCACTCGAAGGAAAGCTTTTATTCGCATCAATAAGTAGATGGCTGACATACGGTTGATTTACTATTTCCCCTGGACCAAGATCGTAGACGGAATGGTTGTTCGTTTCCAGAGCCAATAGTGCGGTATCCACCAAAAGAGTAGTGCTTAAGACTTGATGCGGCTGCACAAAAAACTGATGTTCCCCAAAATCAATCCCCTGATAGGACAGACGTAAAATTTGTGATCCAACGGCAAGACTGTCCAGGCGGACACAACCCAATTCATCGGAACAAGCCGCAAAGCTTTCGGTTGAATCTTCCACCAGATAAGTACAAACGGCAATTGGTTTTAGTGAGGGATTGTCTAGAACCGTTAAGCGCAAACCTCCGTGTTGTGCAAAAGCAGAAAAGGTGAAAAGCGTAAAAAAAATGAGTGCGTACTTCATATCCCTAAATTTTTAGTAGGGATGCGGAAAGGGTCGTTAATCCATAACTCGAAGAAACATCACGCCTGAATTGCAGCAATTCCAGGTAAAACTTTTCCTTCAAGGTATTCCAACATTGCACCTCCTCCAGTCGAAACGTGGCTTACTTTATCTGCGAGGTTAAACTTGTTGATCGCCGCAACGGAATCACCGCCACCTATTAATGAAAAGGCTCCTTTTTCCGTGGCCGCAACGATCGCGTTGGCTACAGCTACAGTTCCCTTTTGGAAGTTTTCCAATTCAAAAACGCCCATTGGACCATTCCAAAGCAATAATTTTGAGTTTTCAATAATCTCAGTACAATCTTTTATCGTTTGAGCGCCGACATCCAAGCCCATCCATCCATCTGGTATGGCATCAATAGCTACTTCATCGCGGTTGGCATCGTTTGAAAATGCATCTGCGATTACGGTATCGACTGGAATGTACAATTGTACGCCTTTGTCTTTCGCTACTTGCATAATTTTGGTTGCCATTTCAAGGTAATCGTCTTCCACCAACGAATTACCAATCATTCCGCCATTTGCTTTAACGAAAGTATATGCCATTCCACCGCCAACGATTAAGTTATCGACTTTGTCCAATAATTGCTCGATGATGGTAATTTTCGAAGATACTTTTGCACCACCAACAACTGCTGTCACTGGTTTTTCATCGCTATTCAATACCTTATCAACACTTTTGATTTCACTTTCAATAAGGAATCCAAACATTTTATCGTCTGGGAAGAATTGCGCCACGACTGTTGTACTAGCGTGTGCTCGGTGAGCGGTTCCAAAAGCATCATTGACATAAACATCTCCATGTTTTGCTAACTTCTCTGCAAAAGCCAAATCACCGGCTGTTTCTTCTGGATAATAACGTACGTTGTCCAAAAGAACCACACTTCCTGATGGTAAATTTTTCGTGATTTCAAAGGCTTCCTCTCCGATACAGTCTCCTGCGAAAATAACTTTCGTCTCCAACAATTCAGAAGTGCGATCAACGATTTGGCGCAACGAAAATTCAGGTTCATTGCCTGTTTTTGGTCGTCCTAAATGTGACATTAACACCACGCTACCTCCATTTTCAAGTATATGTTTGATTGTTGGAACGGCTGCCCGAATTCTTGTATCGTCGGTAATTTGTGCCGTTTCTTTGTCCAATGGAACGTTGAAATCCACACGAATAAGTGCGCGTTTTCCCGAAAAATCGTAGGTGTGTATGTTTTGCATTGTCA
>JBNKGN010000112.1:0-9406 GCA_050289845.1 Crocinitomicaceae bacterium
TTCTACGCAATAATTGCAGCCAATGCATTTTTCTCTTTGATGGGTAATGATGACCATTAATTCGTAATTTCTTCTGCCGGAACGATTTTGTACAATTTGTCAGACGCACGTATCACGCTGTCCAGGGTAAAGGTTACTTCTGATCCTCTTACTGCCACATCCACTTCCTTATCTTCCACGCGCATCGCATTGACTGTTGTTTCAATCACGCCTGTCGTTGGTCCTGTGATCAAGATTTGGTCGCCTTTTTTTAGTTGCTGCGCTTCAATTTTGAACTGGGCAATCTTTGCTTTGTTGAAATAGTGCATCCCTTTGCCAAGGAAGACTTTTTTCTGTGTTGCTTTCGAACCCGAACTGTCGGTCCATTCGCCCAATTCTTGTCCCAGAAAATACCCTCCCCAAAAACCACGGTTATACACAGTTTCCAGGCGTGCCATCCAGTCGTTGACCTTTTCCTGTGTATAATTTCCTTCTTGCAAGGCATCCAAAGCTTCACGGTAGCATTTAATAACGGTTGCCACGTATTCAGGAGCTCTTCCACGACCTTCGATTTTCAAAACAGAGATTCCCGTGTCCGCCAATTGGTCGAGGAAATCAATCGTGCACAAGTCCTTCGGTGACATGATGTATTCGTTGTCTAATTCCAATTCGTGTCCGTCTTCCATGTCGATAACTTTGTATTTTCGACGGCAATTTTGCACGCATGCTCCACGATTTGCAGAAGAATTGGTGGTATGTAAACTCAGATAGCATTTTCCGGAAACTGCCATGCAGAGAGCACCGTGACCAAAAACTTCAATTTTCACGAGTTCACCATTGGGACCGCGCACATCTTCATTGACAACGCCATCACAAATTTCTTTGACTTGACGCAAACTCAATTCACGGGACAAGACCATCACGTTTGCAAACAAAGCGTAAAATTTTACAGTTTCGATGTTCGTTACATTTAATTGGGTGGAAATGTGTACGTCCACACCTTGGGATTTCGCGTAACCGATCACCGCTTGGTCCGAAGCAATAATGGCAGTAATTCCAGCTTCTTTGACCCGATTTACCACCGTTTTAATCAACGAAAGATCGTGATTGTATATGATTGCATTTAAGGTTAGATAGGATTTTACGCCACGTTCGGAGCAGCGTTCTGCAATTTCTTCCAGATCGCCTAAGGTAAAGTTCATGGTAGCTCTCGCGCGCATGTTTAATTGGTCAACCCCGAAATACACGGAATCCGCACCATTATCCAATGCCGCTTGCAATGCATCAAATCCACCTGCTGGTGCCATTAATTCTATCGGACCTTTCATAGTTTGTTTATTTCGTTACAAAATAAATGAAAATTGGGGAAATGGAGAAGCACAGGGCTTAAGGGATGATTTCTGATATTAATTGAAAGTCCATATTTAGCACCAATTCCATTCCTACTTGATTTCGCGAACCTTTGGCAATTAATTCCATGGCAATAACGGATGATTTCAAGTTCTTATTTTTAATGTCGTAGACAATCGTTCCAGATCCATTTACTGTCATTGATTGTACGTTTTCTATCAGGTGATCTACGTTGCCAGTGATGTCAATAGAAATGGTGGCTAATCCGTTTTCAATAGTCAACAAACGATACGAATATACGCCTGCGATCTGAAAGACATCATTTTCATAAGGCAATTGCAGGGTTCTTGTTATTTCAGTTGTTTCTCCCTGTGCGACTTCGAAATCTAGTTGCTTTGTTTGGTCGTAGATACTTTGCACAGCTTGCCGTATTTTGAATTTTTTTAGTTCCGACAAACTATCCGTGCTGATAGAATCAAGAGACATGTAGCTTTTTTTCCATTTTCCGTACATTTTGGCGTCTAAAGGAAGTCTATTTGAAGCATCGAATGCGCTTGAGGAAAGATCCAATTTCGAATACGTGATCACTAAAGGAACATCGCCATCGTTATCAATGCTGCCAGTATATATTTGGGAAACAATTTCATCCCTCGAATTGGTTGTGTCGATAAAAGCGAGCGCAGGAGGCGTTACCTTTTCATCAAAGTAGGTTATCGTAATTGTGGTTTCACTATTCATGGAACCAGCGTACGTTTTATTTGGTAGAAAGGTGTTGGCTACATTTACTTTTTTCTGTCCGTGGACCGTACTTGCCAGGATTAAAAAGAAGAGTGCCAGAATTCCTTTTCGAAGTGTTTTTGTAGGTGATGCGTTCATTCCAGGTATAATTGACTGCACAAATAACGGAAGAATCGCGTGATATTGCATGAAAAAGAAAGAAATTAAGGGAATACGAATCATTCCTAGTAATTCTCACTTCTTGAAGTGACTTACATCATGTTTTTCAACCGACATTCTAGCGATCTTAGTAGAAAATAAAATAAGCAATATGAGTCAAGAAGTAGAAAGCAATCAAGGAGAAGTTGTTGTAACGTTTACATCACCCACATCAGGGAAGGTGTCATTTAAAGAGTTAGGAATCAGTTCAGAGCAAGTGAGTTTGGAAGGTGGGTTTTTGCGCCTCGTGTTCAACTTGAACGGTATCGGAGAACATGCGTATTATCAGGTGCCAACAATTGAGGTGGCGTATTACGAAAATTGTGCAGAAACCTACTGGCAATGTGAATTCAACGAAACAACGATTCTCGATAAAACAGATCATCACGGACATTCGACCGTACTTTTATTAGATCGCAAGAAATTGGAGTCGTTGGAGCACCGCCACGAAAATGGTATGATCGTTCACGCGGAATTTCCGATTGTAGCCAAAATTAACGTAGAGGAATCGTACGTTCATCTCTTCAAATAAGCATTCAAAGTGTATTCACGTCGCTGCTCAAAAGTGAGGTGGATACACTTAAAATTTTCGCGTCTGCACGACTGCGAAGCGTTCTTTCAATCGCAGGAACCATTTTTCGTAGAACTCGAAACTTATGATGGAAATTAGCAACACTGCTGTGATATACACGATAGAAAAAGTGATTGCTGAGTACAAATTATTGTTCAATAAAATTTCCTTGATGACAATAATTACCATGATGTTATGGTACATGTAGATTCCGTAGGAGATTTTTCCCAGGTACAAAAAGGGACGTTTGATTCGATTTGATTTTCCGTATTTGGGATTGAAGAGGTAATCGAAAATGATGGCTGCAAATACGGCGAGGTAAAGGTATTTCTTAAAGATCACCAATCCAATCGTGCTCCAGTCATTGTAATCGATCACGGCAAAACTAGCGAGAAGTCCCAATAGTAAAAGTGAATTCACGCCTGTCGGAAGGGCAAAATGAAAAGGGTTTCGATGATAACGATAGGCAATCAACCCACCAATCAACAACGTATCCATTCGAGAGAGCGTATTCAGGTATAAGTTCAAATACGTCGCTTCGGAATAATAGAAGAAATAAATACGGGCGCCAATGCTTACCAAAATCAATGCGAACATAGCGTAAGGCAAATGAACCCGTTTCAGGATCGCCATGATCGGCGGCCAAAAAAGATAATATTGTTCTTCGAGTGCGATCGACCAATAATGGGCAAAAGGGAATTGCCATTGCGCCGATTGTATCACCTCAAAATTCGCGTAGAAAAATCCAAGTGACCAATAATCAGGATTTCCGTAATGCATCCAGTCGGTGATGGCAGGACCAAGTGCTACTAGTAAGAAATAGAGCGGCCAGATACGCAGGGAACGTCGCACGAAGAAACGCCAAAACGAAATCTTCCCATTGCGCTCTTTTTCAACCAATAAAATATAAGTGATGAGAAAGCCACTAATGAAAAAGAAGACTTCGACACCAATCCCAAGATTGTTGAAGAATCGATCGAAATACTCGAATTTCGGTCCGAAAAAAGCATTTAAATCATCTACGTGAAATCGGTAGCGAACGAAATAATCTTTCCAGGCGTCAAATCCATGTGCAAGAACCACGCTCATTGCCGCCGCAAAGCGAATAATGTCGAGATTTTTGAAATAGATTCTTTTTGCCTCCATTTACCGCTGGATCATTCGTCCACAGTGTTGTTTTTTACGTTGTACTCCCGAAAGACGACTTTTCGAAAAATGATTGTAACGAAAATACTGTTCAACGCCGACATTAAGATCAACCCCAATAAAGACAACGTTGTTACCGACCTTGGACTGTACGAACTTTCAAAACTCTTCATGTATTCGTCGTAAATTTCCTCTTTGGATTTTACTTCAAAGTCGGGATTGGATGCTTTAAGTTTTTTAAACTTTACCGGATCTTTTAAGTTTTGCGCCAAAACATATTCTCGCTCAGCGATTTGATGTTCGTTGTACTCGGGATCTATCTTTGCGTAATAGAAATAAAGGAAAACACTAACGATAAGTGCGTACGGTACTCCTGCCGTCATCCCATTTTTGATGTCGTTCAATCCGTTACTTTCTTCCGTTTCACGCAATTTGTGAAGGTACAATCCGACAGAAATAGCTACCAGAAGAAACAACATGTTTAAAAGTACCAAAGGGACGATGTTGTAGGCCACAGGTGACACGTAGAAGAAAATCATCTTGATGATAATCCAGGTCGCGGCACAAATGACTCCCGTTAGAACTGTTACTCTCATAATTGAATTAGCTGTTCATGGTCACGAGGAATTCCTCATTTGACATGGTATTACTCATTCGGTCTTTCAAGAATTCCATGGCTTCAACCGGGTTCATATCGGCGATAAATTTGCGGATCAACCAGATGCGCTGTAAAACGTCTTTGTCCATCAACAAATCTTCGCGACGTGTTCCAGAGGAAGTAATATCAATCGCAGGATAGATACGACGGTTGGAAATTTTACGATCCAACTGCAATTCCATGTTTCCTGTTCCTTTAAATTCTTCGAAAATTACTTCGTCCATTTTCGATCCAGTGTCTGTTAACGCAGTCGCAAGAATCGAAAGGGAACCACCATTTTCAATTTTACGTGCGGAACCAAAGAAGCGTTTTGGTTTGTGTAATGCATTCGCGTCGACCCCACCCGAAAGTACTTTTCCAGAAGCAGGCGATACCGTGTTGTATGCACGTGCCAAACGCGTAATTGAATCGAGAAGGATGCACACGTCGTGACCACATTCTACCATTCGTTTTGCTTTTTCAAGGACCATGTTGGCTACTTTCACGTGGCGATCTGCTGGTTCATCAAAAGTCGAAGCAATCACCTCGGCATTTACCGAACGCGCCATGTCTGTAACCTCTTCGGGGCGCTCATCAATCAACAATACGATCAAATACGTTTCAGGGTGATTGGCCGCAATTGCGTTCGCAACATCCTTCAAAAGCATGGTTTTACCCGTTTTTGGTTGTGCAACGATCATTCCACGTTGTCCTTTACCAATTGGTGCAAACAAATCCATCACACGCGTCGAAAGCGTTTCTTGTGCGTGTCCTGTAAGTTTGAATTTTTCGTCTGGGAAAAGTGGTGTCAAATATTGGAAAGGCACACGGTCACGAATGTACGAAGGCGCACGTCCGTTAATCGATTCCACTTTAACCAATGGGAAGAATTTTTCGCCTTCCCGTGGAGGACGAATTGTTCCGAGAACGGTATCTCCCGTTTTCAAACCAAACAATTTCACTTGACTTTGTGAAACGTAAATATCATCTGGTGAAGGCAAGTAGTTGTAGTCCGAAGATCGTAAGAATCCGTAGCCATCAGGCATCACTTCCAATACACCTTCTGCCGCTACAATACCTACAAGGCTGTATTTCTCCTCGTCGTCTTTTGCAGAACGATTGTCGTCACGCTGTGGACGATTATTGTCTTCGCGAGGCGGACGGTTGTCCTGACGTGGTGGACGTTTGTCTTCACGCGGTGGACGGGTATCGTCGTTTGCATTATTGGAAGTCTCGTTATTGTTTTGATTGTTGTTTCTACGTGGGTTCCGTCCTTTTGGAGCACGTGTAGTATCCGCAGTTTCTGGAACTGGCGCAGGAATCGCTCCAATTTCTTCTGCTTTTTTTGCAGCTTTCTCCAACAATTCATTTTTAGCACTTACTTTTTTAGCAGGTGCTTTTGCTGTTTTTTTATCTTCTGTTTGAACAGGTGCTTCAGTAGCGGCAGCAGGAGCAGACTCGTTGAACAAATTAGGTTGTGCAACTGGTGCATCACTTGCCATTACTTTCTTGCGGGTTCTCTTTCTTTTAGATGCCTCAGCACCCTCGTCGGAACGATCATTTTCTGACGGTGCTTCAGTAGCAGCGGTCAATTTTTCAATAATCTCTCCTTTTTTGAGGTTTTTGGCATCCGAGATTCCTGCCGCTTCGGCAATTTCTCTTAAATCGGCAACTTTCTTGCCTTCCAATTCTTTCTTATTCATAAAGTAAGTGGGGTGAAACTAATAATATAGTTGGAATATCTAACGCTTAGGAATTTTGTCTATTCACTACTGACGAGCAAATTGAGGTACAATGATACGAATATTCTTGAATTGGGCAAATTTTGCGATTAAATAGTTCTGAACAACGACTCATGGAAAGAGCGGAGATGTGTTGCCAAAATGCAGGGCCATTGTGCTTTCTGTTGCTCTCTTTACGAAGCTTCAAAAAAATCTCATATCTTCACGGCATGAGAAATTTAGCGTTGCATTGGAAGATTTTGATCGCCATGATTTTGGGGGTGAATTGGGCCATTCTTTCAGGATATATGGGGTGGAATGATTTCACAAGCGATTGGATCGACCCTTTTGGAGCCATTTTTATTAACGGGTTGAAATTAATCGCCGTTCCTCTCGTACTCTTTTCGATCATTACTGGAGTGGCTGGAATGGGCGACCCAACTAAATTAGGACGCATCGGAGGGAAGACGCTGGGATTGTATCTTGTAACAACGGTGATTTCCATTGGAATGGGCTTACTTCTTGTAAATATGCTTCAGCCGGGCAATCAAACGGAGGAATCTACACGCTCAAATCGCCGCTTGCAATATGAGTTGTGGGCGCAAGAGAACAAATTGGAAGTGCTGGATGGTCGCCATGAATTGGCAACAGCTTCGGAGAGTGAAATTGCGAAAGCTAGCGGTGAATTGAATGCTTCCAAAGAGCAGAAGGAGTACAAAACGGTTGTCGATAAGAAGGAAAAAGCGGACAAAGCAAAATCTGGTGACGGACCGCTACAATTTTTAGTGGATATGGTGCCGAGTAACATCGTCGTTGCTATGGGAGACGGGCGCTTGATGCTTCAGGTGATTGTTTTTGCCCTGTTGTTTGGCTTTTCTTTGGCTTTACTTCCTAAAACGAAAACCGGGGCTGTGTTTGATTTTTTTGAAGGCATGAACGAAGTGTTTATCAAAATGGTCAATATCATTATGAAAGCCGCACCGTTCTTTGTTTTCTGTTTAATGGCTGGCGTCCTCGCTAAATCGGCTGATACGTTAGAGGAATTGATGCAAATATTCGTGCAACTACTGGGCTATTCGCTCGTGGTTGTGGTCGGATTGGCCATTATGATGTTTCTCTTTTATCCTTCGTTACTCGCACTTTTCCGCGTTCCCATTTCTTACCGTGATTTTTTCCGTGGAATGAGTGCTGCACAGTTTTTGGCTTTTTCAACCAGTTCTAGTGCCGCTACTTTGCCCATGACGATCGATTCTGTGAACAATAAATTGGGCGTTTCTGAGGAGTCAACGGACTTTGTGTTACCAATCGGAGCCACTGTAAACATGGATGGAACGTCCTTGTACCAGGCAGTTGCAGTGATCTTTTTGGCGCAATACCACGACGTGGATTTGGATTTGATGCAGCAATTGGGAATTGTATTAACGGCAACGCTTGCATCCATTGGAGCGGCAGCAGTACCAGGAGCAGGTTTGATTATGCTAATGGTCGTTCTCGAGTCGGTAGGATTGAACCCAATGTGGGTCGCGATTGTCTTGCCGATGGATCGTATTCTCGATATGTGTCGCACGGTAATTAATGTCACAAGTGATGCGACGGTATCTGCATTGGTGGCAAAGTCAGAGAAAATGCCTTTTGGTAAAGACAAACAAACGGCAAAGCAAGCTTAACGTTTTTTCTTCTTATTCTTTTTGTCAGTCGAGCCCAGAGAGGAGGAAGCACCAGGTTTCAATTCTTTGTTAAAGACAGCGATCACAGCTTCTTTGAGGCTTTCAAAGGGAATGGCATCACTCGTCCATCCGTAAAGATAGGTGTGGTGGGTTCCATTCGCTTCGCGTTCGCAAAGTAAATGTTCTGGACTATCTTCGGACAACTTGATCGTACGCTCTGTCATCAAACGGCGTTCAATTTCACTTCCGTCGGGCGAAAGGAGATAAATTTTGTACAACATATCCAGGGTTTCACTGGCATCTTCGAAGGTTTTGAAAATTAATACGGATTGCTCATTCCATTTAAACTCAGCGATGATAAGACCTGCCACATCCATCATTGATTCGGGAAGCGTCTTCGCCGTGTATTGTTCCTTCAACTGTGAAAAGAGGTTTTCTGCTTTTTCCGTTTCACCGCTCGCATAATAAGCCTTGCTTAATTTTGTGTAAAGCTCGTATTGTGTTGCGTCCAATGCGATTGATGCTTCGTAGGCGGCCGCTGATTTTGTGTAATTTTCGGTATGTGTGAACTCTAACAATCCTATTTTGTTTAGCAATTGGGTTCTCCCCGAAAGATCCATTTCCTCTATTTCAAGTCCCGCATAATATTCCAGGAGTGCAGTATCGTATTCTCCTTGCAGATGGTAGACGTGTGCAACCATAAAGTAGGGTTCACCAGTAACGAATTCCAAACTTCTCGCCTTTTTAAAATAGAACAGCGCGGAATCCATTTTTTCTTGAAAATAGAACGTGTTTGCCAATTCAGTGTACGTTGTTTGGTGATTCCGTTCGTAAGAAAGTGCTTTTCGAAAGCTGGAACGAGATGCTTCCCATTTTTCTAGCAGACGATAGGACAGTCCCTGAAAAAAGAACAATTCATACGAATCGTAGCCCTTTTTTAATGCCAGATCATACATTTTTATTGCCGTCTTATCATCGTCCGATTGGAAATGCGCGAATCCTAAGTAATACAACTGATTCCCTGTCAAATCATCTGTTTTGTCGGCGTATTCAATAAGTGCAGAATAGTTTTCATTTTCTACAAGTTCATCGAAGGATTGCGCAAAGATTCCAGAAGAAAGTATCGCGAAGAGACTGGTGAGTATTAGGGATTGTAGCATGGTTTAAGCAGTTTTTTTTGAATATAGCCAAAAAAAGAAGAAATAGCGAAGGGTTGCGTTACGAAGTACTGATGTTCTTTCGTAAGTATTGCAACTTCTACCTGTAAAAAATACGTATAAATACCTATTGCTAAAGCGGGTAATTGCATATAGATTTGTCAAAGTGCGATTGATCTGAACGTTTTAGCAGTTCGTATTACTTGCATTGACCAAATTACAAATGCCCTTCTACATAGGGG
>JBNKGN010000113.1:0-9402 GCA_050289845.1 Crocinitomicaceae bacterium
AATGCTCCTCGCACGCTAAGGACACTATTAAAACCCTACTCCGTTTTTAATTGCACGAATTGATACGGCTCGTATTTCGAAATATTCTCGGCGTCGTCTTGATATTCAGGCCCATCTACCACTGATCTTTCAATAACTACATTGATTTTATCCGCGTACTTTTTCTTGAAATGATCCAACAAATCGTATTTCATATTTTCAGCGCGAATTTGTGCCAATTTCTCATTAGTCCCATACGTTTGCGTAGGCACTTTCGATGCCGATGAAACAATCCGAATTGTCACAGAGGATCGACCGTCTTTTAAATCACGTTCAATATGTTTCACGAAACCCTTTAAATCTCCTCGCTTTACAGACAACTTGTTCTTATTGTACCCGAAAATATGCTTGAATTCGTAATTCTCGTAATTCTGAACTAGCACGGGATCAATTGGCATAGGTGGCTCATCCACAAAACACGTCGCTGTAAAGGTTTGTCCAACCTGATCCGTAATCTTCACAAAATACTCACCTTTCCCTACGCCCAAAAGATCTTCTGCCGCAGCACCATTGGACCATTCGAATACAAAGGGCGGCGCTCCACCTTCAACAGTAACATCAACCGAACCATCAGTTCCTTTGTATGCCGTTGCGTCAACTCCAGTACAAAAGGCCGTCAATGGAGGAGGCGGTAAAATTTCAATCATAAAAATGTCGCTCAATTCGGCATCTCGATTACTCGACCAGTAGGCATATTTTCCCGTGTAAATAAAATACGCGTCGAATTTCGGCGAGTTAATTCTGTCTCCCAGGTTTATCGGAGTTGACCAGTTTGTCCAACTACCTTGTTTCACGGCATAAAAGATATCGGCGTCGCCTTCCCCTCCCATTCCATTTGAGGAAAAGAAGAGCGTATCTTGAGACGACGACAAATAAGGTGAAATTTCAAATCCAGCAGAATTTACTTTCGTCCCCATGTGTATCGGTTCCGACCACACATTCCCCGTTTTGGTGGAAACGTACAAATCTTCTTCCCCCAGGGATTCAGGACCGTTATATGAAATGATAATGACGTCACCACTTTCACTAACATGAAAACCATAAAACTCTCCGTCAATGTCCAATCCAGGAATCTCGATCGCTTCCGGCGCCCCCCACTTTCCGTTCACGCTTTCAGAAAAAGCAATTCCCTTTTCCTGATCTTTTTTTCCTTCGTAAGTATTCAATAGATACATTTTCGTACCATCATCACTAACACCTACGGACGCATTATTGAATTTATTGTTCAAATTTTTAACCCGAGACAAATCCGTGTAGGACCCATCCGATTGGCGTGTCGCTTGCCAAATATCCTGATCCGTTGTTCCGCCAGTATTGTTGGCATCAAATGTTCGCACAAAATACAAGATAGAACTGTCCTTCGAGAAGATGGGCATATTTTCTTCTGTTTCGCTTCCATTAACTGTACCTGGAAGCGCGGTCGGGTCGGTGAAATCCCACCATTGTGCCTGAATAGAAGTAGCGACGCAAACAAACGCTGCGCCTAAAAGTGTTTTTACTATCATTTTAAGATTTTCAATACGTTCAATTACCTTCCAATCATGAGTCCAAGGATAATCTCATGCCCTCCAGATGAATACTGGTTGAATTCAGAAATCGAATAGTCGAAAGAATAGCCCAGTTTAAAGCGTTCGCTCAAATTACACCCTAACATCGCAATAATCGCATCCGTATGTCTGTATGAAGCAGCAAACCATAACCATTCTTTGTATTCAGCTTGTAGCGATCCTTCAAAAGAAATTGGAGCTGGTTGCATGTGCTTGATCAAAACCGAAGGCATTAACGTCCACGTCGGAGCAACTCTGAATTTTACGCCTGCAGAGAAGTTGAAATGCATCTTCGGATCAAAATTCGCTGTTCCTGAACCGAACTGAACCATATCTCGAGTCAATTGATCTGCGGAAATCCCCACATACATGTTCTCCGAATAGAAAAACAATCCTGCTCCGAGATCGAGAAAATTGAGACTACTTTGATTTTGTAAATAGGCTTCGTATTGTGCGTCGGTCGTCACAGGTCCGGTATAACCTGGCATTTGAGAGAGAACCACAGCACGTTCTTGCAAAAAAGTACTATTTGACAACCCTACTTTCGTCCCAAGGGAAAGATTGTGTTTTTTCGTCACTGGAAGGTGAATGGCATAGGTTCCTGCAAAAGAAACATCACGGAACGCACCATATTGATCGGCTATAACCTGAGCACCAACGGCATGTTTCAGCCTACCTGTTGATACTTTTGGATTCGGAATCGGACCGTAACTTGTTCTTAAAGAAGGATTGTATCTGGTTCTATTTGAAGAGAGCACGGTTGCTCCATACGCATACGCAGTCATAGGTGCATTGGAAAAGCCTGCCCATTGATAGCGACCACCGAGGGTTACATCAAAGAAATCGTACATTCCAGCAGCTCCAGGATTCACAATAAATTGATTTCGATTGTATTGGCTGAATTGCGGCAATTGTTGGGAAAAACTCCCAAAACAAAGCACCGCGGCCAAGATCGTCAATACTGTTTTCATAGGTAGCAGTTTGTATTCAATAGTTCGTCTCTAATACGTATGTAATCGCTTCAAAGTTGGAATTCAAGTAAAAATAATCCCACAGCGGCACATGAAACAGACGGCACTTTTGATTCGATTGTCGTCCCGAATTTAATTGAATTAATTCACAATTGCCACATTTTCGGTTAAATAGGAGAACGAAAGCACAGTAAGAAATCCTTGAAAGACATCCGTTTCAACGCGCAATTTCCAATTCCGAAGGTTCATTCCATGCAGTCGCAAGGTTCGTCGAAAACAAATTTCACGTTCGGCATTGCCGCAATCCATTTTCGTTGAAAGGAAGGTGCAAATCGAATGCCTGTGAAATCTACCTTTTGAAGTTTTCCCAAACGCTCGAAGCTTTCGGGAAGTACACGAATCGGATTGTCATAAAAATCGATGTAAGTTAGATTTTTAGCGTATTCGATACACTCGGGGATCTGCTCGATAAAATTACGGTTGATCACAAGTTGTTCTACATTTTCGAGTTGACACACCGCTAAAGGAAAGGTTTCAAAACGATTTTTCTCCAGATTGAGCCATGTCAAATATTGAAATTCCACGATAAAGGAAGGCAGATAACTCAATTTGTTCTTTCCTAAATTAAGGTAGCGTAGATTCTTATATTGTTGCAAACTCGTTGGTACGGAATCCAATTTTAATTTGGAAAGATCAATGGAAACAATCGAATCCGCGGGAATGGAATCGGGCATGGCTTCCCACTGATAGGTCACAACCGATTCAGGAATTTGTGCATCACTTGACTTAGTGACCGCCAGCGTTAAAATAACCGCGAATAGAAATCTCATCTTTGCTTAACTGTTCTTTCAATTCGAAAACAGAATCGAATTTTTGTTCGTCACGAAATCGTTTCAATAATTGTACCGTAACAAACTGATCGTAGATGTCCTTAGAAAAATCGAATAAATGGACCTCCACGTGGATTGCATCATTAAGGTCAAATGTTGGTTTCATACCAATGTTCATCATTCCCTCGTGAACTTCACCGTCTCCCAATACCACATTAACAGCATAAACACCTGTCTTCGGTAGCAATTTCACTTCACTCGCGACATCTATATTTGCCGTTGGAAATCCAATTTGCCTTCCAAGTGCCTGCCCACCGACAACTTTCCCGTGTAATTCAAACGGTTCTCCCAAATAGCGATGCGCGAGGTCCGAATCACCTTCCAAAATCGCCTTCCGTACTTTCGTCGAACTCACATTCACGTCTTTCACTTCTTGCGGAGGAATTTCAATGACCTCGAATCCATACGTATCGGCTACTTCCCTCAAAAAATCAATCGACCCTTCTCGATTTCGACCAAACTGATGATCGTATCCAATAACCAATTTCTTTACATGCAATTTGTTTACGAGATAGTCCCGCACAAATTCCAAAGCCGTCAGGCGCGAAAATTCTTTGGTAAACGGATGTACAATGACATTCTTTAACCCAAAACGACGCAATTTGTCGATTTTCTCGGCTTGTGTTTGAATCAACTTTAGTCCGTGATTGTCTGGATAGAGAACCATTCGTGGATGGGGGTAAAACGTAAACAAGACCGACTCCCCACCGATCAAATGGGCTTCGTGATTGAGTTGATCAATAATTTTTTGATGCCCCAAATGCACACCATCAAAGGTCCCGATAGTTAGTACAGGGTTGGGAATATTTTCGAGCGTTTCGAATCCTTGAAAAATCTTCATTCAAACGGTATCTATAACAAATGTATGCAATCCGTTTAATTTGAAACGCAGTCCTGCAAACGTTTTTTTATTATTTCACTTGCTTCGGGGTCGTACGCGTATTTATCCGCAATTCCTTGCAATTTTTCACGACATTTTTGAATGTTAACGTCGGATGATGCGCGACGCATGCAATCGCAGTATCCCGTTAATTCTTCCTCAAGAGAATCTTGATGACAAGACAGAAATAAACTCGCAAGTCCAAATCCCCCGAGCAGAAGGAGCGTTCTTTTCATAAATAAGAATTTAATCACTTGCAACAATACCACAAATTAGGTATTTTTGTGCTGTGAAATGCTTTTATTTATATTTAATCTAAATAAAGGTTCTCACTTTCAAATTAATACCGATTATGATAACAGTTACAGATGCTGCCAAAAAACAAGCGATCCAACTTATGTCGGAAGATGGCAAGGACGGATACTTCATTCGCGTTGGTGTTCAAGGAGGCGGATGCTCTGGTTTGATGTACCAATTGGATTTTGACAATGAGCAAAAAGAAGACGACAAAGAATTCGAAGACAACGGCGTAAAAGTGGTTGTAGACAAAAAAAGCTTTCTCTATCTAGTAGGCACCACACTCGACTTTTCGGGTGGACTGAACGGAAAAGGATTTGTTTTTGTGAATCCTAATGCTGATCGCACCTGTGGTTGCGGCGAATCATTCTCTATCTGAATTTAACTTATGTCTAATTATACCGAAAACGAATTAGCCAAAGACCTTGAAAACAAGGAGTACGAATTTGGTTTTACGACCAACATCGAATCCGACAAGGCACCCAAAGGTTTGTCCGAGGACATTATTCGTTTTATTTCTGCCAAGAAAAACGAGCCCGAATGGCTGCTTGAATACCGTCTTGATGCGTATCAAAAATGGTTACTCATGGAAGAACCCGAGTGGGCCCATGTACATTATACAAAACCAGATTTTCAGGACATCACGTATTATTCGGCGCCAAAACAATCGAAAAAATACGAAAGTTGGGACGACGTTGATCCAGAAATGAAAGCAACAATGGCCAAATTGGGCATCTCGCTAGAAGAACAAAAACGATTGACAGGCGTTGCCGTTGATTTCGTAATGGACTCTGTTTCCGTTGCGACTTCGTTCAAGGCAAAATTGAAAGAATTGGGAATTATTTTCTGTTCTTTCTCTGAGGCGGTGCAAGAATATCCAGAACTCGTTCGTGAACATATGGGAACAGTGGTTCCTTCAAGTGATAACTTCTACGCAACGCTCAATTCTGCCGTATTTACGGATGGTTCTTTCTGTTATATCCCGAAAGGCGTACGTTGCCCGATGGAGTTAAGCACCTATTTCAGAATCAACGAATCAGGCACGGGACAGTTCGAGCGCACCTTGGTGGTGGCAGACGAAGGCTCTTACGTTTCTTATTTGGAAGGATGTACTGCTCCACAACGCGATGAAAATCAATTGCACGCAGCAGTGGTAGAATTAATTGCCAAAGACAACGCAGAAATAAAATACTCAACCGTTCAAAATTGGTTCCCAGGAGACAAAGAAGGAAAAGGAGGCGTATATAACTTCGTGACGAAACGCGGAATTTGTAATACCAACTCCAAAATTTCCTGGACCCAGGTAGAAACAGGTTCGGCAGTTACCTGGAAATACCCTTCATGTATTTTGAAAGGCGACAACTCCATTGGAGAATTCTATTCAGTAGCGGTAACAAACAATTTCCAGCAAGCAGATACAGGGACAAAGATGATCCACCTTGGAAAAAACACCAAGAGTACTATTATTTCGAAAGGAATTTCGGCTGGAAAATCACAAAATTCTTACCGTGGACTCGTTCAAATTCACAAAGGAGCAGACAATGCCCGCAACTTTTCGCAATGTGATTCGCTTTTGATGACCGACGAATGTGGTGCACATACCTTCCCTTATATTGAATGTAAAAACAGTTCCGCAAAAATCGAACACGAAGCAACGACCTCTAAAATTGGTGAAGATCAAATTTTCTACTGTTTGCAGCGTGGAATCGACGAAGAAAAAGCGATTAGTTTGATCGTGAACGGATACTGCAAAGAAGTATTGAATCAATTGCCTATGGAATTTGCAGTTGAAGCACAAAAATTACTTACCATCAGCCTTGAAGGTTCGGTTGGATAACATATTAACCGGGAGTAACGCCTCCCCTTACCCCCACAAAGGCATCGCTTCAAAAGGGGAAAAATGAACACACATGATTACAATTAAAAATTTACACGCGAGTATTGACGATAAGGAAATCCTGAAGGGATTGAACCTTGAAGTAAAAGCCGGAGAAGTTCATGCGATTATGGGACCAAATGGTGCTGGTAAAAGTACCTTGGCTTCGGTTCTGGCAGGAAAAGAAGATTATGAAATCACCGAAGGAAGTGTTGATTTCGACGGTACCGATCTTTTGGAAATGGAAATCGAAGATCGTGCGCGTGAAGGTTTGTTCCTTGCGTTTCAGTATCCAGTAGAAATTCCAGGTGTATCGAACATCAACTTTTTACGCACGGCAATTAATGAAAAACGCGCGTATTTGAAACAAGAACCTGTTTCAGCCAAAGACTTTATGGCAATGGTTCGCGAGAAATCAAAATTGGTCGAATTGGATCCGAAATTGGCTTCAAGAAGTGTGAACGAAGGTTTCTCAGGAGGAGAGAAAAAACGCAATGAGATCTTCCAAATGGCGATGTTAGAGCCGAAATTAGCAATCCTTGATGAAACCGATTCAGGATTGGACATCGATGCACTTCGCATTGTTGCCTCTGGTGTAAACGCCTTGAAAAGCGATAAAAATGCTACGATTGTGATCACGCACTACCAGCGACTTTTGGATTACATCGTTCCAGATTTTGTGCATGTATTGTACAACGGACGCATTGTAAAATCTGGTCCAAAAGAATTGGCACTAGAGCTCGAAGAAAAAGGATACGATTGGATCAAAGAAGAATTAGCACAAGCCTAACATCATGAGTGTAGCCGAAGCAAACACATTGCCATTTATTGCCAATATTTCCCCAACTGTTCTTCCATTGGAGGCTGCTGTGCGGAATCAAGCTGAAACCGTTTTGGAAACCACTGCGCTTCCAACCACTCGTGTTGAAGCCTGGAAATATACACGTATTGCCAAAATTGGCAAGATCGCGTTCAAAAACGAACAAAAAACACTGGAATCCATTGCTGATTTTCAAGTATTGGACACACCGCATACCCTGGTATTTATCAACGGGCATTTTTCCGAGGCCTTGTCAGGAACTACTTTCCCAGAAGGGATTGAAGTAAAAACACTTTCGAGCGTTGCCAATATCGTTTCGGATATGCCTTTAGAAAGTGAGGTTTTTTCTGCACTTAATTTGGCGTATTTACACGACGGAATTCAACTGACGATTAAGAAAAATGCGGTTATAGAAGCACCCATTCAAATCCTTCATATTTTGAGTGGTTCTGATCAAATGGCGAACCTGAAACTGCAAATCGTGGCGGAAGATTTTTCGCAAGCGACAATAGTAGAAGGCTATTTCTGTGACCAGGCAAATAATAGTCTTGCAAACATAACAGCGGAAATAAAAGTTGGGGTGAATGCGAATTTACGAATCGAAAAGATTCAAAACGAGACAGCAGAAAACTTCCATATTGAAACAGTGCAAGTAGCGCAATCCAAAGATGCTACCTTTACGATCAACACCATGACTTTAGACGGTGGATTGGTGCGCAACAACCTCAACATAGCTGTGAACGGCGAAAATTGTACAACGAATCTCAACGGTGTTTATTTGCTCAAAGGAAAACAACATGTTGACAATCATACGGTCGTCGATCATCGCATTCCGAATTGCAACTCCAACGAATTGTACAAAGGTGTTATTGATGAAAATGCAACCGCCGTATTTAACGGAAAAGTATTTGTTCGCAAAGACGCACAGAAAATCAATGCATTTCAATCGAACAGAAACGTATTGCTTTCCGACAATGCCACGGTGAACTCCAAACCTGAGTTGGAAATCTATGCCGACGACGTGAAATGTTCGCACGGATCAACAACAGGTCAATTGGACGACGACGCGATTTATTACTTGCGTGCGAGAGGTTTATCAAAAAGAGCTGCAACCCAATTGCTTGTATCTGCATTTATCGGAGAAGTCATCGCGAAAATAGACAACCGCGACGTCAAAGCATTTGTATTTAAGCGATTAAAAGAACGCTTCGGATGGGATGTTAATCCTGAAGATTTTGATTGATATCCTTTAGGATAAGGGCAATCTCGCTCAACAAGTGCATTTTCTGTTCATCCTTAGGCGAATCTGCTTCGAGGAAATTCTTGAGGTGTAATTGCGATTCTAAGATATTTTCTTCCATAAACGGTCCTTCCATATTTTCAATAATGGTGAGACAGTCCAGGGTTTCCATCATATTTCCTTGCGTAGCAATGAGTACAAATTCGTCGATATAATCGCTGAAATCTACTTTGGTATTCCAAATGGCAGACAACATTAAGTGGCGGATAGTGCGAAAATCTTCGTCTTCCACAATGTCCATCATTTCAGCAGTAACAGACGTATCCTTCAAACTGCATAAAAGCTCGATAATCTCTTTCTCATTTTTATCAGAAACACCATCGCGCAACTTTTCAGCCAAAGGTTTGATCACCGAAGAATCTCCATGGGCTTCCAACGCTTTTACCGCTTTTGAAATTTTGTTTTCGTCACTTGAAAGGAGATCCGTGAGAATTTGTTTGAGTTTGTCTGCTTTTTTTGCGTTCGCCATAGCTGAAATTTTACACAAAAATACGATATCACAGCGCAAATCGGAAGTCTTTGTGGCTTCAAATAACTTAATTGGATATCTTTGAATCATGCGTTTGATTATTTGTCTAATTCTTCTTGCGGCAATTAGCAGTTGTTCGGTTCCAACGGCGAAGGAAGTGTCGCACCCGACCTTGGTGATTGCCATGGACGTGACGCAAGCGAAAGACAGTGCGCTGTTTCAAGAATTCGGGAAAGAAAATGGTGTAAAAGTGGTCATCGTAAAGATATCAGCAGATTCGATCGCACAGCGTTTTTACGACGATCCTTTTAAC
>JBNKGN010000114.1:0-9382 GCA_050289845.1 Crocinitomicaceae bacterium
ATGACTTTTTGATTTCGTTAAGAATTTTTTCCAGTTCTTCTGCGCTGATTTCTTTTTCCTTAACAAAGAAGGAAACCAGGTTTTCAAACGACCCTGAGAAGTAATTGTCGACCAGATTGGTTGTGGTGTTTTTCGTGTATTCTTCACGGCTGATCAATGGATAATATTGATACGTTCGACCGAATGCCTTGTGGCCGACAATTTCCTTTTTCTCAAGAATTCGAATGATCGTAGATACGGTATTGTAAGCTGGTTTTGGATCGGGAAATTTTTCAACGACGTCCTTTACGAATGCTTCGTCCAAATCCCAAAGGATTTGCATGACTTGCGATTCTGCTTTTGTAAGTTCTTGCATGTGTTTCAAATTGATAACACAAACATATAACTAATTATTTAGTTGAACAACTAAAAATACAGTTAAATAACTAAATACTTAGTTAAGTGTCGATTTTTGGGTGTGTATGGTAGCTTTGACTGATAGAACAGAACTCAGTACGGATCCTTGTTGGCTCTACGATTCAGATAAATATCAAGAATTAAATAACCTAAAAGTGCAACAAACGCAACGACAAGCCATTGCCAACTGGAGGCATAGTTTTTGTCGTAGGGGACGGCTTGCTCCAAGTTCTCGTAGAATTTCACGTTTTGATCGTGTTGTTCGGAAGCTTCCACAAATAAATACACCCGAAAGGCAATGAAAGGAAGAAAGCAAATGTAGGTCCCAATACTTAGCGCGCTTTTCTTTAATGAAAATCGGAGAATCGAAAAAACAACAATTCCCAGAAAGGGAAGGGCTTGAAAAAGTATGTAGCCAATGATCAGCGCAATGCCATATCCCGCGGCTTCAACGCCATGATCGGCGGAAGCAATGGGTACGATGAGTAAAAGAAGAACAAAAAGTAGGAATGTACGGTGCATAAAGTTGAAATTCAGAAGGTGGCTGCCAGTCGAGTCACATCTAAAAGTAGTCAGGCTCCAGCGTATTCGTCAAAGTTTAACTATTTTTCAGGATTAAAGATCGAACCCTATGAAATTCCTGATTTTCCTAATTGCTTTATTTCTAACCGCGAATAACCATGCACAAGAGTTGAAATCTCGAGAGGATTACGATCGGGCAGTGCGTTTTTTGCCAGAGAATATCGGCGCTAAAGCACACAATCTTCATATTGCACCCAATTGGTTCGACGATGAAACGGGATTGTGGTTTAAAGATGAAACCAAAGACGGCACCTTTTATCGACAGGTTCTATTTAAGAATGGAACGATCTCTGATCTTTTTGATCACGAAAAATTGGCGGTCCTTTTGGAGAATGATTTGGGCGTTTCCATTTCCAAAGGGAATTTGGGGCTTGATGAAGTAGAATATGTGAATGCCCAACAAATCATCTTAACCCGAGGGAAAAATAAGTACGCGTTACATCCTAAAAAGATGGTGCTTTCCCCATATTTAGAGGAACCGAAAGTCGAAACTCCCGAAAACCGATCTCCTGATGGAAAATGGGAAGCGTACAGCACTTCGCATAATTTGTTCGTTAAAAATCTTGAGACGGGGGAAACAAAACAGCTTAGCAAGGATGGAACAAAGGACTACGCCTACGGATCCTGGTACAGTTGGATGGACATTATGGAAGGTGAAGGCACCAACCGCCCAGAACATTTTACGGCAATTTGGTCGCCGAATTCGGAATGGTTGCAAGTAAATATCTGTGACACACGCACCGCCAATAAGATGTATCTGCTCGATTGGAGTATCGATTCCTTGTACCGTCCGAAATTACTGTCCTATTTTCGAGGTTCTCCTGGTGACACCAACATGGTCTATCAACACATGGTCTTTTTCAATGTGAAAACGGGAAAACGAGTCGCACCGAATTTGCCAAAAGTAACGCACATTAATCCGTTGGATTTTGAATGGTCTATGACACCGGGGAAAGTACATATAAAATACACTAGTCGCGGTTTTCAGACTGTTGAGTTGTTATCGCTGGATTTAAATACTGGGATGCAAGCTTCTATTTATAAGGACGAGAGTACAACCAACATTGATAATTTTGATCACCTCTTTATGGAAGCATTGAATCGCGTCTATTTCTTCTCAGAAAGAAGCGGGTGGAAACAAGTGCACTACATCGATCTCACAACAAAAAAAATAGTGGATGTCACCAAGGGCGCGTATTTCATAAATGAGTTTATGTTTTACGATGAAAAGAAACAAGAATTTTATTTCATGGCTTCGGGCGTGAATAAAGGGACCAATCCCTATTATCAAAAGTTGTATAAAATGGGATTGGAAGGCGAAAATCTAACGGAACTCACCACGGAGGATCTATTTCATCACGTGCGCATGTCGATGAACGGAAAATACATGGTAGACAACATGTCAACTGCAGATACTCCCACAAGAACGGTGCTCAGAAATGCGAAGACAGGGCAAATTTTACTAGAATTAGGAAGGGCAGATGTCTCAGAATTGGAGAATTATCGCGCACCGAAGTTACTGACGGCAATCGCCCACGACGGAAAGACAACACTCTATGGTGCGTTATGGTTACCGTCCAATTTTGATTCTTTGAAAAAATATCCGATTATCGATCACAGTTATACAGGCCCGCACACACAAATGTTTCCCTTAGAATTCCGATATAGTTTGTACGATCAGGCGTTGGCCGAGTTGGGATTTATCGTTATGTGTGTGGACGGTTTGGGAAGCGCAGGTAGATCGAAGGAGTTTCACGATTATTCCTACAAAAATCTTGGGGGAAGTCTGGAAGATCATATCGGAGCCATGCGTCAATGGGCAGAGGAATTTGATTGGATCGATACGACTCGTGTGGGAATTTACGGACATTCTGCGGGAGGATACGATGCGGCTCATGCAGTGCTTGCGTATCCTGATTTCTACAAGGTGGCCGTCGCAAGTTCAGGAGATCATGATCATCGAATGGAAAAAGCCTGGTGGCCTGAAATGTACATGGGATGGCCTGTGGATAGTGCGTATCACTTGCAATCAAATGTTACCATGGCCGGGAATTTGAAAGGGAAATTACTAATCGTTCACGGAGGTATTGATGACAATGTCAACCCTTCCGCGTCTTTTAAACTTGCCGAGGCACTGATCAAAAACGACAAACAATTTGATTTATTGATAATGCCGAGTCAGCGACATGGCTACACAGGCGATTATTTGAATTATTTCCGCAAGACTCGATGGAATTATTTCGTGGAACATTTGCGATACGAAACGCCTATTTGGGATATCGATTGGAAGGCGCCCTAATCACAGCGGATAAATCGATTAATTGTCCAGTAAATCAGGATGATTTTCGTGCTTTTGATTGGAGTTCTCACCCGAAGAAGGGATTTTTTCTGCCAGAAAGCGGAGAACAAATTCAAAATCGTCTTCAGTGATCACCTTGGAAGGGATTAAATACGCAGGGACCGTTCCAAGACGGGTTTCTATTATTAACACTTCCTCCAGAATGCGATAACCGGTGACAAATTCCCAGTTAAAATAGAAGGCATACCCTTCTTCTTTATGACGAAATCCCGTTTCGCTAAATTCCATGGTAATGGAAGTGCCTTCCAATCGCGAATTACGTTCTTGCAAAATAAGGTTTAACTTCTCCTGATTTTTGTTCAATTGCCAGAAATAATTAATAGAGACAATCAAATAATGAATACCTAACGCAAAAAGTAGAATATCAGGGATGTACGAGCCATGTTCTCTATTCATTAACTTGTAGCATCCGTAACTGCTTGCTACAATCGCTCCGATTACAAAATAGCGCATTCGCTTTCTATTGGCGAGCGTAGAATCCTTGTAATAGACAATTTGCGCCTTTCGCCCTAATGCTGCGTTAAATGGACATTGAATTATTCGGGTCATAATGTTGAATTACGAAGAACGTGCGATGTGAGCCACTTATTTTTTTACCAATGTACTTGCGATGGCGCGTGCTTCGGCATCTGTTAGAATATAATCTTCCAGACTCGGTTGTTTGACAAAACTCGTTGTGTGCATCGTTTTTTCGTTGATATCCGCAATTTGCAAAAAAGAAATCTCCTCGCGCAAGAACGCCGCAACAGCTACTTCATTGGCTGCATTTAACGCACAGGCCATGGTTCCTCCACCTTTTAAAGCATCAAACGCCAGTTGGAGGTTTTTGAAGGTTTTCATATCGGGCTTTTCAAACGTCAGGGAGGGATAATCCATGAAGTTAAAGCGTTCGAATTTGGTTGGATAACGATCGGGATACGTCAACGCATACTGAATTGGTAATTTCATGTCTGGTAGGCCCAATTGCGCTTTCATGCTGCCGTCTTCAAACTGAACAAGGGAATGCACAATCGATTGCGGATGCACAATTACGTCAATTTGATCGGCACGTAAATCGAACAACCATTTCGCTTCAATCACTTCCAAGCCTTTGTTCATCATACTAGCAGAGTCGATGGTGATTTTTGCGCCCATTTCCCAATTCGGATGTTTCAGGGCTTGCGCTTTCGTTACCTTTTCCAATTGTGCGGTAGTAAATCCTCGAAACGGTCCACCAGAAGCTGTTAAGTAGATTTTCTCGATGGGATTCTGAAATTCACCCGTCAAACACTGAAAAATAGCCGAATGCTCCGAGTCAACTGGATAGATTTGTACGCCCTTTTTCAATGCTTCCGCTTGCACCAATTCACCCGCAACAACCAAGGTTTCTTTATTGGCAAGTGCAATCGTTTTTTTCGCAGCAATGGCCGCAAGTGTTGGTTCCAATCCAGCGTATCCTACCATGGCAGTGAGAACAGTGTGAACCTCGTTTGAAGCGACCACTTGATTCAGGGCTTCTTTTCCAGCATATACGTGGATTCCGTCGTCCCAAAGTGCATCTTTTACCTTTTGGTACAAGGTTTCATCCGCGATAACAACAGTATTAGGGGCATACTTTTTCGCTTGAGCAATGAGTAAGTCGGCATTCGTGTTTGCCGTGAGCACCTGTAGATCAAAATGATCTGGATATTGCTCTAACACTTCCAAAGCTTGAGTTCCAATGGATCCCGTCGACCCGAGTATTGCGATTCCTTTTTTCTGTTGCATGCAGCAAATTTAATGCTTTCCGATGGCAATCATGGTGCAAATAAGAAAGATAATAGCGGTGATAGCTCAGGTGTTTTTTCAAGGTTTTCGCGTATAAAAGGTGAATTCAAACAGAATTGAGTTCTTATCTTTGCCCCATGAAATACCGAATGTTGACATCTGAGGAGCTCGAAATTTTGGCGGAAGACCTAAAACACTTTCTGATCGTGAATGGTGTTCATGCCGAAGAATGGGAAGAAATGAATGCCAAAGACCCAGACAAAGCGATTGATTTGGTAGGTGTGTTTTCTGACTCGGTTTTACAGAAAGTATATGAAAAAGTGCGCTTTTTGGAGCACAGATCAAAAGGATCATGCATGTTGTTTCATTTGCAGCCAGAAACGATTTCGTTGATTTCCATTAATGCCAAAGACGCGCGTGTGGATTTGTCCACGCCAGACAGTATCCATGAGGCATTGGTGAAGTATCCAGAGCTGCTTACTTTCTTTCAGACGGACAAAGCCTATTCAAAAGAACGCGAAATGGAAATTCACGAAATGCTCCAACAAGGGTGTGTTAATTCGAGTGAAGCATTTTGGATGCAACTAAAAAAAGCGCTCACCGTTTAATTCAATAAAATTGCATCTTTCCAACACGTAATTGTTCGCGATTGCATTTCTTTCTCTATATTCAAGAAACATTAACGAATCTATTTACACATGAAAAGAAAAATTTTAGTCGCAGCTTTAGTGCTTTCGAGTTTCGGAGCTTCTGCACAATTATCAATCGGTCTAAAAAGCGGATACGCATTGCCGGTAAAAACAAATGTACTTGGTTACCAAATGGATGGCAACAAGACGACAACGCTTTATGGAACCTATGGAACAGGTGTTCCTGTGAGTCTCGAATTTCGCTACATGTTTACGGAGGCAGTTGGAATCCAATTGGATGCGTCGTACCTTTTTGGGTCTGCTGTAATAAGCAATGAGAACGTAACTTCAGGAATGGAATCCAAATCATCTTCTGTGACACGACAATTCCGTTTGTCACCACAATTGGTTTTGAATACACATACAGGAATTTATGGACGTTTCGGGGCCGTTTTGCCGCTTGCAGGTAACACAACACAGACACAAACCGACGCAAATGGAGGAGGTCCTGGTGTTGCGAGTGAGATCGTTGTTGTAGCCAAAGGAAAACCATCGTTTGGATTTATTGGAAGCGTAGGGTATCAGCACGATCTTAGCGAGAAACTTTCGTTGTTTGGAGAGTTTGAGTTTATCGGATTGGGGATCAAACGTGCTTCAACGGAGATTACCAAATACGAAGTTGGGGGAACAGATGTCCTTCCAACCTTAACAAGTGACCAAATTAACGCAACGTACGAGGACGAAACAACTGCGGGAGGAACAACTTCTCAAGGTTCGGCATCGTCGTATTCTTCTTTTGGTTTGAACGTTGGCTTGCGCTTTACGTTATAATCAATTCGTCATTAAGTACGAAAGGCACTTGCATCGCAAGTGCCTTTTTTTGTACAGTTTATAGATGTAAACGTTCCTTAGTTAATGAACGTTTATTGCTTAACAATTCGATGTGTTTCGAGCGTTTCCCCATGTTGAATCTTCAAAAGATATACGCCAGAAGGTACGTTCGCCAAATCCATAATTTCAACAGAACGGTTGGTAGATTGAGGTTCGCGAATGCAATTGCCATCAATACCATACAGGGAGATTTCCGCGTAGTCTGGAATATTGTTGAGGTAAATAACGTCTTTTGTTGGGTTGGGATGAACAAGAACTTGCGCATCATCACTGGAAGATTGTTGATCGATTTTAAGTAACCACCCATCATTTTTTCCACTGTTTTCCTGAACAACTCCATCGGACGAGCTCGAAGCGCCCCCCATTAATACACTGCCGTCTGATTGCAAAAGCATGCTGGAACTACTCTCAAAACCTGAAGCGCCGAAGAGGTATTCACGCGTAATTTTTTTCGTGTCGTCAATCTCGTACAACCAAAAATCAGCCGATCCGTGATTGGTTAAGTCATTGATGACAGACGATGAACTTGAACCTAAAATCAAAAATCCCGTTTCCGTTTGTGCCATAGCTACAACAGATTCATTGTCGTATGATCCATAAGTTCTGGACCAGATAAGCGATCCCGTTGTTGCCACTTCGAATAGCCAGGCATCAGAGTTTCCAGCGTTGGAAGTAATATTACCGTCATCCGAAAAAGTGGTGCCCGCAACAAAAAAGTTTCCGTTTTCTTTTAGATGAACACTTGCGGCTGATTCGGCGTAAAAACCACCGTATAGATTTTGCCAGATTACATTTCCTTCAGCATCCATGCGGTATAGTACGATGTCCTGATCACCATGGTTGGCCGCATAGTCTCCTTCATACGTCGAACTATTTCCCAGCGTCAATAATTCGTCATTCGGAAGTAAAATTGTTTCCACAGCTGACTCGTCGTCAAGACCTCCCAGGGTTTTTCCCCAGAGGATCGTTCCATTTGATTGTGTCTCGAATAACCAAACGTCCGCCTGACCTTTATTTTCAGTCAAATCACCATCTGTCGACCAGGAAGTTCCTGTAATCACGTAATTTCCATTGGATTTTTCAACGATCGAGGCAGGGAAGTCATTGCGGGAGCCACCGTATGTATTGGTCATTAGAATTTCACCGTTGGGACTCAAAGTTGCCACCAACAAATCGGCATAACCTTTTGTGGTATTTCCCAATAGCTTCTCTGAATAAGTAGCACCTAACACCACCAATTCACCATTTTTATTGAGGAGCAAATCGTTACCAGTTTCGTCACGCTCACCAGCAATGGTTGTTACCCAAAGGAAGGTCCCCGTCTTGTTTAATTTGGCAATCTCCAGGTCATGATTATTTCCGTTTTGAACGCTGGAAAGCACATAAGTATTTCCCTCATTATCCGAAACCATGGAATTCACCATGTCGTCACCGCTACCTCCAATGTTTTTTTGCCAAATCACGCGCGCATCCTGAGCCCAACTTCCTGAAACAAGAAGTGAAAAGCACATAAGGATGAATACAGATTTTCGCATGGGTTCTTTTAAATTAGGATAACATTGAGTTAACAATATAGTAACATTAATTCGAAAAGTTACCATATTTTAGACGAAAAGTTCAAAAAAGCCTATAAATCAAGCAAAAAAGAGCTTAACATTATGGTAACATACGAGAATATGGATGTTTTTGGGACTGCTTTTTTCTTCAGTCGGTAGCGAAATACTGTGTACTTTTGAGGGGTGAAAGAAGCAATGATTCAGAGATTTGGTGCCGATCGGGTAACGGTGATTCCTGTAGAAGGTGACGCATGTCCACTTTTGTTGGTAGAAATTGACGCGAGAACGAAAGTGAAAGTGCTGATGACCGATGGTTTGTCCGACTACAAAATGCCCGTTCCCGAAAAGGAAATTGGTCGCGAATACAACGAATTGTACTTCTGTTTGCCTTCGTATTGGGATGTAGAGGACACGAACAATCCAAGAATGAATTGGGTCTTTCCATGGATCCAACGTTTGGTCGCTTATGTACGAACGAATGAAACCTGGTTCGGACATGGACATACAATGCCTTGTGGGAAGGAAAAGCAACCGTTGTCCGAGACAATGAAACAAAACTACTTTATGTTATGCCATCCCTTGTTATTGGAGGAAGAACTTTCCCCGATGGAGATTGACGGCAAAACAATTCATTTTTTGGCGATCATTCCAATTTTCGAAAACGAATTCACATATAAAATGGGGAAAGGCACAAAAAAATTTCTCGAACGATTTATTCGTTCAGGGAATACCGAAAACCTCGATGATTTTCGAGTGCCTTCAAAACTTTCGCGCATTTCTTTCTTACGCCCGCAGTAAGTTCTTGCCCTTAGAGCGTTCGTTTTCGTTCTGTATCAAGTTCAGTTTAATTTTTTGTAAAGTACATCAACCGTGTATCACCAAAACGGTTTAGTGACGAAATATTGGCTTTAAACTACCATCAAAAAACTTCATACCTCTTTATTTTTCTGCTAATCGGATTTCATTTTCGTCGGCGCAATTTTGTAACGCAAATAAGAAAATGATTTACAGAATGAAAAAACGCAACTATCAGTACAAGTTATTCCTCGGGATGATGTTACTTTCTGGTCAAGTGACGGCACAAATCGGATTTGATCCGGAAATAGACTTCGAGCTAGTTCCCGATCAAGTCATCGTTCCTGCCTCACCAATCGAACAACAAGTCATCTTTATTGGAGGCCATGATTTGGTACAAACAACCGAAACATACGGGAATCCCGCAG
>JBNKGN010000115.1:0-6684 GCA_050289845.1 Crocinitomicaceae bacterium
CCTTTCTGCGAGCGCGATATTCGACCTCCGCACGAATTAGAAACACATGACGAACATGGCGATTTCTTAGTAAAAACGAAAAAAGAAGGCATTTTATATTCTTACAATTACGCCTCACACCCTTTCGATGTTGTTGGTTGGGATGGATTTAATTATCCGTATGCGTTTTCAATCCACGATTTTGAACCAATCACAGGTCGCGTTCATCTTCCGCCTCCAATCCATCAGACATTTGAAACGGATGCATTTGTCATTTGCTCTTTTGTTCCGCGTCTCTATGACTATCATCCTGATGCTATTCCGGCACCGTACAATCACAGTAACATCGACTCTGACGAGGTATTGTATTACGTTGATGGTGATTTTATGAGTCGTAACAACATCGAACGCGGACAAATTACTTTGCATCCAGCGGGACTTCCTCATGGGCCACATCCTGGAGCTTACGAGCGAAGCATTGGAAAAAAAGAAACGGAAGAACTAGCGGTAATGGTGGACACATTTAAACCGTTGAAATTAACAAAACAAGCATTAGAACTTGAGGTTGAGGATTATTACCAATCTTGGCTTCACTAAATACAAAAGAACATGGAAAAGAAAATAGATAACGTAGATTACGGATTGGAGAAAATCTTTGCTGGAGCACAGGATTTCTTGCCGTTATTGGGAACCGATTATGTGGAATTTTACGTTGGAAACGCGAAACAAGCCGCCCATTTCTACAAAACGGCCTTTGGATTTCAATCGCTTGCCTACCGCGGATTGGAAACAGGATCAAAGGATTCCGTTTCATACGTTTTAAAGCAAGACAAAATCAAGATTATCTTAACAACACCTCTTTCGTCAAAATCGCCAATTAACGACCATATCGTAAAGCATGGTGACGGAGTAAAAGTTGTTGCCTTGTGGGTAGAAGATGCACGCAGTGCGTATGAAGAAACAACCAAGCGCGGTGCAAAATCCTACATGGAACCGACGGTGGAAAAAGACGCACACGGAGAAGTGGTTCGCGCTGGGATCTACACGTATGGAGAAACCATCCACATGTTTGTAGAACGCAAGAATTACAACGGAACATTTCTTCCAGGTTTTGAAGCCTGGGAATCCGATTACACACCAGAACCAGTGGGATTGAAATACATTGACCACATGGTAGGAAATGTGGGTTGGAATGAAATGAATGTTTGGGTGAAATGGTACGAAGACGTGATGGGATTTGAAAATTTCCTTTCTTTCGATGACAAGCAAATCCACACAGAATACTCTGCTTTAATGAGTAAGGTAATGAGTAACGGTAACGGACGGATCAAATTCCCAATCAACGAACCCGCCGAAGGAAAAAAACGCTCACAGATTGAAGAATACCTTGATTTTTATGAAGGTCCAGGGGTACAGCATATTGCAGTTGCAACAAATGATATCATCACAACGGTAACGGAAATGCGCAAACGCGGCGTGGAATTTTTAAGTACACCGCCCGACGAATACTACAATGCTGTTCCAGAACGATTAATGGCGCACAACCATGAATTGCGTGAAGATATCGAAAAGTTGAAAGGACTTGGAATCATGATTGATGCCGACGAAGAGGGATACCTTTTGCAGATATTTACAAAACCAGTAGAAGACCGCCCAACGTTGTTCTTTGAAATCATTCAACGCATGGGAGCCAGAGGATTTGGCGCCGGGAACTTCAAAGCTTTGTTCGAGTCAATTGAACGTGAGCAAGCGAAGAGAGGAACGCTTTAATCCATCCACTTCACTAAGAATTAGCTACCTGTCTCTGATAGGTAGCTTTTTTATGCCTAATCATATGGGACGTCGCCTTCCACCATTCACCGAAAAATAGCCACCATTCACCGAATACTTCTTTTTTTTGGGGCACTTCCAACCTAGATTTGATCTATCAATACAAAAGACATGAAACACACACATCATTTTTCAAAAAGACATCAAAGCGCGAAAGTAGTGATGGGACTTTTTATCGTTGGATTTGGAACATTATTCCTACTAGATCGGATGCACTATGTGGTCCTCCAGGATTGGGTTCTTTCGTGGAAGACCTTTCTGATCGCGGCAGGTATCGTTACACTTTACAAGCATTCGTTTCAACATTTCTTTGGTTACGTAATGGTGGCCGTTGGAACAGTATTTATTATTAACGATCTGCATCCCGACTATATCAACACCGCACTGATTCTGCCATTACTGATAATCTCTCTTGGATTGTTTACCATATTTAAAGCCACCAATTTCTTCGGGACTAGAGACAAGTCTTCCAAACATGTTGTGTTCGACGAAGCCGTGGACGTTACTTCCGACGACTTTATCGTAGCATCGACGTTTTTCGGGGGCATCAACAAGAATGTAACGAGCAAAGATTTTAAAGGAGGCGACTTCTCGACCATATTTGGCGGCTTGGAACTCAATTTAACGAAAGCGGATATGCAACATCCTGTTGTAATCAACACGACGACTGTATTTGGAGGCTTGACGCTTATTATCCCAGCGAACTGGCAGGTAAACTCCGAAATCACAGCAGTTTTTGGAGGCGTTGAAGACAAAAGAGGCGTTCCAGGCGATCATCAAATTGATCCAGAAAAAACAGTGACATTGAAAGGAAATTGTGTGTTCGGAGGCATCGAAATCAAGAGTTACGGATAAATGAAAGCGCAACGGTATTTCGCCCTAAAATCGAGACCTACGCAGGTACTTTTTATCCTTGGCGCTCTTGGAATTGGACTTACCCTACAACTAAAATCGGTAGGATTTAGTTACCAAACCGTACTGATCGACGTTGGATCACTGCTCTCATTGTTGTTTTTAATGGCAAACCTGACCTATACGATTCAACGGTATTATCATTCCCAAAACGCCTTTAACACAACGAATAGCGCCTTGATCCTTCTGTTTTCCAGCGCAACGGTTGGACTTAATTTACTAATGATCCGCACATTTCAATCAGAAACGGACGCGTTATATTCCACGTTTTACGCCAATACCTTCGTTTATCGTCTGATCCTAATTCTTGGTTTTTACGCGTTGGTATTGTTGCTTTTTTGGGTGGATCAACAAATTCTCAGTGAAAACGAATTAAAGATACGCTCGGTTGAAAAAGAACGGGAAGCCATCCAAATAGAGATGAACAGCATTCAACAACAATTCAAACCGCATTTTTTATTTAACAGCTTGAACTCTATCAATGCTCTGACGCTTACCAACCCCGAAGAGGCTCGCACCATGATTCAGCTTTTGTCGGAATTTATGAGAGGCTCTGTACGGCAAGACTCCACGACTAAAATTAAATTGAGAGAAGAAATTCAGCACTTAAAGTTGTATACCGATATCGAAAAGGTACGCTTCGGAGATCGCCTGACTGTAACGTACAGTATACCAGAAACACTGACTTCCTTTCAACTCCCACCACTTATTTTACAACCTATCATTGAAAATGCCATTAAATACGGACTTTATGGAAACACCGGCACTGTTGCAATTCATATTTCAGCGACTCAAGAAAATAACTACCTTGTTCTGGTAATTACCAACCCATACGATACGTTAACGCAACAAACGAGCAAGGGAACGGGCTATGGATTGCGCTCCATCGAACGAAAAATGCTCTTGATCTATGGGCAAAGTAATTTGTTACAAACAACGAATGACGCATCGGTTTTTAAAACCACACTAAGAATACCACAAGCATGAAAAAAGTACTCATTATTGACGACGAACCACTCGCCCGATCGATTGTCGAAGCCTTTCTCAAAAACCATTCAGACCTAGAGATCATCGGTACTTGCGAAAACGGATTTGAAGGACTGAAAACCATTGAAGCATTACAACCAGACCTGATTTTTCTCGATGTACAAATGCCCAAAATAAACGGTTTCGAAATGCTTGAATTGATCGAAACGCCACCTGCTGTTATTTTCACGACCGCATTTGATGAATATGCGATTAAAGCCTTTGAAGCATCCGCAATCGACTATTTATTAAAGCCTTTCACCAGAGAACGATTCGATCAGGCTCTCGAAAAATGGAAAAAGCAACGAGTCGGTGCACCAAACACAAACGTTCAGACCTTGTTACCTCCGCAACCCGATGAACAATTACGCATTGTTGTAAAAGAGAAGGGCGAAATCCAAATTATCCCGACCAATGAAGTACTTTACCTTGAAGCCTATGACGATTACGTTAAGATTCACACGAATTCAGGTTATCACTTAAAAAAGAAGACGCTGTCGCATTACGAGAATACCCTTTCTCAGCAGCAGTTTATCCGAATTCACCGCTCGTTTATTGTTAATTTGGACGCTTTGAGTAAAATCGAATCCTACGAAAAAAACAGCTATCAGGCATCCTTGTCAAATGGCGCAAAAATCCCCATCAGTCGATCGGCATACGGGAATCTGAAAAACACCCTGGGACTCTAACAATAATTTGGAAAGACTGACCAAAGTCACTTTTTAGAGCGCAAGATTTGCTAACTTTGACTTACTCTTAAACACGCGCTTATGACTCGAGAAGAACTACTAAAAGCCATCGATGAAAAGTACACGGCAATGGGACAAAACCCAGACGTACATTTATCTGGACTTTTACATGCTGAACCAATAACTTACTGGGATTACATTCAAGTAGATGCACTTCTCGGTCTTCAAATTCAACGCACCAATCTGAAAGATGAAATGGTGTTTATCATGTACCATCAAATCAACGAACTTCTCTTCAAGATGATTCTTTGGGAAATGGATCAGGTATCTCACGACGCGACAATTTCAACAGAAAAATTTGCGAAACACTTGAATCGAATTAGTCGATATTTTGACATGTTATCGAATTCCTTTACCATTATGGGAGACGGAATGGACGTGGATCAATACATGAAATTTAGAGATACGTTGACACCGGCAAGTGGCTTTCAAAGTGCACAATATCGAAAAATTGAATTTGCATCTACAGAATTAATCAACCTCATCGATTTCCGTTTTCGAAAAACAATTGACCGCAACACACCGTATAGTCACGCTTACGACAATTTGTACTGGCAAGCAGCTGGTGTGGACCATGCGACAGGAAAAAAGACAAAACTGGTCGCCAATTTCGATGCGCGCTACAAAGATGAGTTCATGACGTTTATGGAGGAATACAACACCATTAACTTGTGGACCAAATTCAAAACGCTACCGAAAGAAGACCAACGCGATCTCCAACTGGTAAATGCCATGCGTCATTACGATCACACCGTGAACGTAAAATGGGTGATGCACCATTTTAATGCCGCGAAAAAATATTTGAATAGCGGTGAAAAAAGCGCTGAAGCAACGGGGGGTAGTGAGTGGCAAAAATACATGCACCCGCGTTATCAAAGACGCATTTTCTATCCTGAATTGTGGACTGCAGAAGAACTCGAAAATTGGGGAATTGACAATCTCGAAGACCACCACGTTTTGGAAGATGTTTCCATATTACCGAATTAATCGAAATTAAACTATCCTTTAAGAATCCTTATTTTTACAAAAAAAAGACAATGGCAAAAGTTGGAATAATAATGGGAAGTTCAAGCGATCTTCCAGTGATGGATGATGCTGCTGACATTCTTAAGGAATTCGGAATTCAATACGAAATAAATATCGTTTCTGCACACAGAACTCCAGAACTGATGGTGGAATATGCGAAAAACGCGCACAAGAGAGGCATCAACGTCATCATTGCGGGAGCAGGTGGAGCAGCTCATCTTCCAGGTATGACTGCCTCATTAACTTCTTTGCCAGTTATTGGTGTTCCAATTAAATCTAGTAACTCGATTGATGGATGGGACAGTATTCTTTCAATCCTTCAAATGCCGAATGGAATTCCTGTGGCAACCGTCGCTTTGAACGCAGCAAAAAACGCTGGATTGCTTGCTATTCGAATTCTTGCCGCTTCAAATGATCAAATTCTAGGACAACTTGATGCGTACGCCGAAACCATGAAAACACGTGTACTTAAAAGCAACGAGGACATTCAAGATCCCAACAGAGACGAGGATTAATCTTTCTCAAGGATACAGCAAATAGTTTTCACGTAGTGTTTTGAAGGCATCCAGGTCTTCGTCCCAAGTAGCTTTAATTTCTGCTTCGGACATCCCTTGCTCTATTTGTTCCAACAATTCGTCCGTTCCGCACAACAAGTAAAACATTTTTTTGCTTTTCCCTTGGAACAAATCGCCATTCATCAAATTATAAGCGTTGATCAGATAACTTAATTCCAGTCCCTTTCGAAAATTTTTCGGATCGTTCAAATTGTACCCATAACATGTCTCTCCCTGATGTTTTGGACTTTTTGCTCCAGCATCAGGTTCTGGTGTAAACGAGAAAAGACTATCGGGAAAATCAGGATGACCATAGCGTTCGAAAGGCCCTTCAGTTCCACGACCAACCGTAACATCTGTCGCTTCCAACAGACACAAACTTGGATACAAACTAATGGAAATATCCGAGCGTAAATTGGGCGACGGCGCAATTGGCAACGACCACTGAAACAAATGATTGTAATAGTTGCATTTAATGACCGTCAATTCACATTGAATGCCGTTTTTAAGCCATCCTTCTCCATTTACCATTGAGCCGTACTCACCTATGGTCATACCGTGAACAATCGGAACAGGGTGCATCCCAACGAAAGAACGGTACTTCGCTG
>JBNKGN010000115.1:6694-9364 GCA_050289845.1 Crocinitomicaceae bacterium
CCAACACAGGTCCATCGACATAGTATCCATTTGGATTGGGACGATCTAAAATAATCACGGGGATTCCTACTTCAGCGCATGCTTCCATGACGTAATGCAATGTTGAAATATAGGTATAGAATCGAACGCCGACATCCTGAATATCGAAAATCATGACTTCAATGCCTGACAATTGTTTTACTGTTGGTTTCTTATTGCTCCCATAAAGCGAAACAATTGGGATGCCCGTTTTCGGATCAACTTGATTGGCAACATGTTCTCCCGCATCGGCGTCTCCGCGAAATCCGTGTTCAGGTGAAAACACCTTGACAATCGAAATATCTTGTGCCAAGAGTGTATCTACCAAATGAATATCGTCAACCAAAGTTGTTTGATTACCGACAACCCCTACTTTCTTATCCTTAATCAACTCTAGATAAGCAGCCATGTTTGAGGCTCCCGTAGCAGGTGGAATACGCACCCGCTGCATTTCCTCTCCCTTCCCGGAGGTGACCTTTTGATCCTTCGCACCGACCGCTGCCGAACAGGAAAAAATCAAAAGAATAAAAATACTTTTCAAGCACAAAAGCTTTATGTAATTTAGCCGAAATTGGCTTCTAATATTGGCATTCGAGTATTTCATATCGCGCAGAACCCTTAAGAGCGTTGTACAAGGTAAGAAAGTTTCCAGACCTATCGTTCGCATCTCGGTGATTAGTATTGCCCTTGCGGTGATCGTTAACCTCATCACATTGGCGGTTGTCACGGGCTTTCAACAAGAAGTACGCCAAAAAGTAAAAGGTTTCGGTTCGCACATTTTTATAATGACAGCGAGCGACTATAGCATTTACGAAAGTGCCCCAATTCGTAAGGATCAGGAATTTGTTGCAGAAGTTAAAGCGATGAAAGGCGTCCACTCAATTCAAGCGGTGGGCTACAAACCAGTACTTTTTCAATCGCGCAAAGAAGAGGTAAAATACCAACTACCAAACGGAAAGGACACCTCCGAAATTCAACAAAATGTCTTTGGTACAGTGATCAAGGGCGTTGAGGATAGTTACGATTGGTCCTTTTTCAAAGAACATTTACTGAAGGGAGAAATTCCTCAATTCGGAACTGAAAAATCGAACAAAATTCTCGTTTCCAAAAAACTTTCAAACGACTTGCATTTCGAGGTTGGTGATACGGTTGGAGCTTTCTTTGTACGCAACATGCCTGTCAAGCAACATTTTGTTATCTCGGGAATTTACGAAACAGGACTGGAGGAATTTGACAAGAAATTTGTTTTGGGCGACCTGCGCTTTGTCCAGGAATTAAATGATTGGGGTATTCACGCAAATTTGGAATTACAGGACTCCTTAATTGATGGTACCTACATTACGATTGTGGCCAACGTTACAGGAGGAAACGGACATTACCGCTACAATTGGGGGAACGGTTTCGGTGCTACCACAGGACATCGCTTTTGCCCAACAAACGACACGACGTTTAGATTGGTTGCCAGTGATTATAATGCTAGTTTTCGAGAATCGATCGCTTCGACAACTTTGCCCGACACTGCGTACGTCAAGATAACCATCGAAGGCAATCCCAATTCCCCTTGTGATTTTGAAACAGACGGCACAGGTGCTTTGATTCGCGAATACCTAAATGATTCTGGATCGAAATTTCGACTTAAAGGTAGTCAGAAGAGTATTGTGCTTGAATTCACTTCAGGCAAAGGAACTTCTCAAAATTACGCTGGTGGCTTCGAAGTCAATGTGGACAATTGGGACGACCTGGAGCAAATCCATGCTGCAATTAAAAAGAAAGTTGAGTTTTTTTCCAGTGCTTTCAACGAGCAATTCAAGGTGACTTCTATTAAGAAAAACGAGCAAGACATCTTCGTTTGGTTGGGCTTTTTGGACATCAATGTGATTATTATTGTGGTATTGATGATCATTATCGGGATCATCAACATGGGATCGGCTTTGCTGGTACTGATATTAATTCGCTCTAATTTCATCGGGATTCTAAAGTCAATGGGAGCAACCAACTGGAAAATCCAGAAAATCTTTTTGATTCAAGCTGGATTTCTGATTGGACGCGGGATGCTTGTTGGTAATGCGATTGGTCTTTCCATCTGTTATTTGCAAAGCACTTACGGCATTGTCCCCCTAGACCCTGAAGTCTATTACCTTACACAGGTTCCGATAGAAATCAATTGGATGCATTGGTTATTGCTCAACATTGGAACGCTCGTGGTTTGTCTGGTCGCTTTGATCGCACCAAGTCGTGTTATTATGCGAATCACTCCTGTGAAGGCCATTAAATTCAATTAACAGTCTTATAGCTCTGTTTAACTGTTTTTTTCTTACCACAATGCTCCTCGCACGCTCGGCGCACACTAAGGACATTATTGACAGTTGTTGTTTGTTCTAATAGTGGTTGCCGCTAGCCGCACTTGTGTCTTTGTAGCTAAATTGTTGTGATTGTTTTATAACACAATGCTCCTCGCTAGCTCGGTGCACACTAGGAACACTATTGACAGTTGTTGTTTGTTCTAATAGTGGTTGCCGCTAGCGGCACTTGTGTCTTTGTGGTTAAATTGCTGTGTTTGTTTTTCTAACACAATGCTCCTCGCAAGCTCGGCGCACACTAGGGACACTATTGACAGTTATTGTTTGTTCTAATAGTGGTTGCCGCTAACGG
>JBNKGN010000116.1:0-9353 GCA_050289845.1 Crocinitomicaceae bacterium
CTTATGAATTTGCGAACGATCACAGGTAATTTGAAATTTTGCAAAGAAGATATTCTTCAATTTCAACCAGATGCACTTGTTCTGATTGATTATCCTGGATTTAACTTGCGGATCGCAGAATGGGCAAAGGAACAAGGGATAAAAGTCTTTTATTACATTTCTCCACAGGTGTGGGCATGGAAGCAAAATCGAGTACACAAGATCAAAAAGGTGGTGGACAAAATGTTTGTGATTCTGCCTTTCGAAAAACCTTTCTATCAAAAGTTTGATTACGAAGTAGAGTATGTTGGGCATCCGCTGTTAGACGAAATCTCCAAGTATGATTTTGAAGCGACACGGGCAGATTTCCGAACAAGGAACCAACTTTCCGATAAACCGATTATTGCCATCGTACCTGGAAGTCGGAAACAAGAAGTGACTACCAAGTTGCCGATAATGATTGAAGCCACGAAAGCTTATGGGAATTATCAATTGGTGATTGCGGGAGCGCCATCGTTACCCGAGAGTTTTTATCAGACGCTTCAAAAAGATGTGCAAGTTGTTTATGGTCAAACCTACGAGCTCATGTTCAACGCAACCGCGGCACTTGTAACTTCAGGAACCGCAACTTTAGAAACCGCACTTTTCAAAGTTCCTGAAGTGGTTTGCTATAAAGGAAATCTTGTTTCGTATTGGATTGCCCGTAAATTGATCAAAGTCAAATTTATTTCACTCGTCAACTTAATTATGGATCGAGAAGTCGTCAAAGAATTGATCCAACAAGAATGCCGTCCTGACACAATTGCGAAAGAATTGGACCGTCTTTTGAACGATCAAAACTACCGTGAACAGTTGCATTCCGACTACCTCGCGTTGGAAGAAATGCTTGGCGGTGGCGGTGCAAGTAAAAAAGTTGCACAATCCTTGTTGAAAACTATTCAACTCGAACGCATAGAACCCATTAGTGCGTCGTAAATTTGCTGAATGATTCGCGCAATTGTACTCAGTTTTACGTTGTTTTTCGGAACTGCCCTGTTTGGACAGCAAATACGTGTGGGGTTATTGCGCTCTATTGATGTTAAGTCTGCGTCTGTATCTGTCAACGAAGGGAAATACCTCGTCTATGGGGATACTACTCAGTTGGGGGCACTCGAAACGTTGATCGTTCAATACAAGTCGAATGGAGTAGGAGTTACGACCGATGGCGTTCTGAAGATCTACGATACTTTATTGCTCGTTCAGGACCAGGCCAATTCTTCTTTGAAGATTAAAGCAATCACTCCAACATCAAAACAACACATCTATCCAGATAACATTGAAATCACGAGAGGTCCGAAAGGATTGCGTATTGTGAATCGGGCAGATATGTCGAACTATCTAGCGGGTGTTATTGAATCGGAAGGTGGAGGCGGAAGACATTTGGAGTATTACAAAGTTCAGGCATTGATGAGTCGGACCTATGCTTTAAAGAACAAATCGCGCCATGCGAAGGAGGGATTTAGTGTCTGTGATGGTGTGCATTGTCAGGCGTATCACAACAAATTAACGCATACTCCGTCCATTCTAGAGGCTGTCAAAGCCACAAAAGGTTTGGTGCTGGTGGATAATCACAATCATTTGGTAACAACCTATTTCTCCGCAAATTGTGGCGGGCAAATCTGTGATGCTTCGTATGTTTGGAATACTTCTGTTCCTTATGTGAAACCGTTTGTAGATACTTTCTGTATTCACACACGTCAAGCGACCTGGCAGACTTCTGTTTCAAAAGCGAGTTGGAAAACGTACCTTAAGAATCAATTTGGTGTCACTGAAGCGATGTTGGGGGATCAACTGTACAATTTCACACAAGACGAACGCAAAGCCTTCTACATCCATCCGTCATTGGGGATTCCCTTGCGTGATCTTCGCCAAAAGTTCAATTTAAAATCGACGTATTTCAGCACACGATTGGAAGGTGAAAAAGTCATCATTTCTGGAAGGGGATTTGGTCACGGTGTTGGACTTTGTCAGGAAGGAGCAATGCAAATGGCGCTCTCAGGATATGATTTTTCGCAGATCGCGCGCTATTATTTTTACAATGTTTCAATTCTTGACGCTGAGCGCTATCAATACTTTGAGCAGGAAGATTCAGAGTTTTCGGAGTGATTATTCATAGAAAATCACAAACACATCTTCGTCGTCTTTCTTGAACAACTTCTTTTCTCGAGCGTATTTTTCGACTTCCGAACGATTTTCGAGTTTCTCGAGCGTCTCTCGTGTTTCTGCCAGTTCCTCTTTTAGCTTGGCTGTCTCCGAATGAAGGGCATTCCGCTTGGAATTCTGCACAATAATCGTGAAGATGTCATTTTCGTCCAAAAATAACGTGTAGACAAAGAAGATAGCCGTTGCCAGAATGAATTTGTTCCGAAGGAGTTGAAGTGCTTTCTTCATACCCCAAAAATAGCAAGTGATCTGTCAATCGCGCGCCTGTTCTGGAGAATGTTATGAAGACCGAGGTGTTAATCGGTAATTATTGCTTGACAAAACGTCCCGATCGCGCGCCTGCTTCCGATTGCACAGTAAGAATATATGTACCTGCTTTCAATGCGCTAACATCCAAAAGAAGCTGCTCAGAAGTTCCTTGCTGACTTGATTTAACCAAAGTTCCCGCCAAATCGTAAACCAATGCTGTACTGCCTAAAGATTCGCTTTCAGATAGTGGTACCGTTAATACTTCTTCGACGGGGTTCGGGTAAATCACAAGCGTTTGTTCATTCAGTTCAGGTAGTCCCGTAACATCATAGGCAACCGCATAATGCAAAAGTGCCCCCATTGATCCTTTCGTGATTTGATACACATACGGAATATCGACATAAGCTATGCTATCTGAAGACGTATGTGCGTGTGGTGTTTCGTTTTTCTCATAAAGTCCTGTCACAACATAACCACTATTCATAAATGGAATGTAATCGGAAGCGTAGGCATAAGAAATTTCCGTCTGCAACGTTGAATACAGCTCTATGCACGTGGCCAATTCGTTGGTCATTATCGCAGACTGCGCATCATTGCTTGTAGGTTGACTTTCATCGCGTTCACAAACAATCGTGTTGTTGAGCATCCCGTTGATTCCGCCAACTTCATCGATATTAAAAACGACTTTGATATCCATATTCGCGGGATTGGCGACGTTTGTTACGTAATGATCACTTCCAGTAAGTCCAATTTCCTCGCCAGAGAAGTGGATGAATTTGATGGAATATTCGGTTGGAATGTCTTTTATAAGTCGTGCCAGTTCTAATAGAATTGCAGTTCCAGTACCGTTATCGTTGGTTCCAGTCCCATTTTTTGTATCGTAGTGCCCGTCAATGATTACGTACGTGTTTGGATAAAGGGTTCCTGTTTTCGTGACCACGATATTCGTTAGATTGTAGGTGCCAAAAACATTGAAATTGTCTTGGACAACATCGGTGTAGCCCCATTGACTGTATTTATTTAACAACCAATCCCGAGCGTCTTGAAGTTCTGTTGTGTTGTATTCCTTCACGCCCAATGCCTCAAATTCCTGTAGGTATTTGGTGACAGAATCCTGGTGGCAGCTGTTAGCGAGATCCGCATAAAATTGAATGAAATTTTGACCAGAAGCAATGAAGCCCGATAACAAAATACTTAGAGAGAGTAAAATAGTTTTCATGCGTGCGTTTGAAACATAAAAATAGCGAAAATAAAAAAGTCCGCTCTTAGTAAGAACGGACTTTCAATACAATTCGTTGGGATCAACCGTTAACGATCTCGTCGTAACGTTCTTTCCAATCAGCATCTTCCTCAAACCATTGTGCGGCTTTGTTCAATGTCGATTTCGCTTTGTCCATTTGTTGTGATTCTTTGTAGGTCTTCGCTGTTTGAAGAATTCCTAATTTTAACATTTTACGATCGGCTTCTGACCAACTGTCAACTCCCGATAATTCGTCAATCAATTTTTCCGCTTCTAACCAGGCAGTACGTGCTGTAGATTTGTCTCCGTCGTTGTATTTACAAGCACCAATTACGAAGTTGATACCACAACCTTCTGTTGAAATTTTCTTGTATTTCACAGCCCATGAATACGCTTTTTTATAGGATAGAGCATCCATTTCGTTGCTGATACGCGTATACAAAGAAAGACGGTACTCGTCGATGAAATCACCGAAATCTTCCATGGCTACTCCGTCTCCTTTTTTCAAATCGTATTTGATGCCTTTCGATAAAAAGTTGATTCCATCTTTGTAAGCATTTTTGAAATCTTCGTCAGTTGTTCCTGAAAGTGACAATTTGTAAAGCCCTTTTGCTGCCCAGAAATACGGAACGGGATCGTATTTGGTATCATCATCTTCGGTGTATTTTTCGGCTTCCTTCACGAGTTTCTCGTAGTTGCCATCGGCGAAGAGGATTTTCAGATCGTTATAATCTTGAGCAATGCCAAATTGTGTAACAAAAAGTAGTGCGACGAGGGTAATGATGTGTTTCATTTTAAATCGTTTTGGTTTGGTAGATTCAAATACTGTGCCGAACAGTTAAATCGTTCTACGTAAAGTTATAAAAAATAGATGCATTAATCTTCAAAACTCTTTAATAATAACCCGAGGATGTCTTTTGCTGCAACCGAAATTTTAGTTCCAGGACCGAAGACACCAAAGACACCTGCATCGTAGAGATAATCGTAGTCTTGTTGCGGAATAACCCCGCCAGCGATCACCATGATGTCTTCTCTTCCGAATTCTTTCAATGCTGCAATTACTTGTGGTACCAATGTTTTGTGGCCTGCAGCTAAGGATGAAACGCCTAAAATGTGCACGTCATTCTCAACAGCCTGTTTGGCAGCTTCTTTTGGGGTTTGAAATAGCGGACCGATATCTACATCAAATCCAATGTCTGCAAATGAGGTGGCGATCACTTTTGCACCTCTGTCATGACCGTCTTGTCCCATTTTTGCAATCATAATACGTGGGCGACGTCCTTCTAATTTCGCAAAGGAATCGGCAAGTGCTCTTGCATCGTTAAAATCTTTGTCTTCCATGGATTCTGAGGAATATACGCCGTTAATAGATCGAATGGTTGCCTGATAACGCCCGAAAACATTTTCCATTGCGGAGGAAATTTCCCCCAAAGAAGCACGTTTTCTAGCGCAACGAATAGCAATTTCAAGAAGATTTCCAGAGCCAGAACGAGCAGCATCTTCCAATTCTTGAAGAACTTCGGTTACTTCTGCCTGATTGCGGTTCTCTTTCAATGTTTCCAATCGTTCAATTTGCGCATCGCGCACCCTTGTATTGTCTACTTCTAGAATTTCGAAAGGTTCTTCTTGTTCGGGTTGGTAGCGATTCACACCGACAATAATGTCTTTGTTTGAATCGATTCGAGCTTGTTTTCTGGCTGCTGCTTCTTCGATGCGCATTTTGGGAATTCCCGTTTCAATCGCTTTTGCCATACCGCCCAATTCTTCCACTTCTTCGATCAGCTTCCATGCCTCTTCGATCAATTCTTCGGTTAACTTTTCGACATAATAGCTGCCTCCCAGCGGATCGACATGTTTTGTGATACCTGTTTCTTCTTGCAAGTAGATTTGCGTGTTTCGCGCAATTCGTGCCGAGAAATCCGTTGGCAGCGCAATTGCTTCGTCTAAGGCGTTTGTGTGTAAGGACTGCGTTCCGCCAAGTGCAGCGGCCATTGCTTCAATACACGTACGCGCGACATTGTTGAAAGGGTCTTGTTCAGTCAAACTCCAACCCGAAGTTTGGCAATGCGTTCGTAATGCCAGCGATTTGTTGTTTTCTGGATGGAATTGATTGACCAATTTCGCCCATAACACGCGACCTGCACGCATTTTGGCAATTTCTGTGTAATGATTCATCCCAATTGCCCAGAAGAAACTGAGGCGAGGTGCAAATGTATCGATCGACATGCCAGCATTGATTCCTGCACGCAAATACTCCAATCCGTCGGAAAGGGTATAGGCCAACTCGATCGCTGCTGTCGCACCTGCTTCTTGCATGTGATAGCCCGAAATTGAAATCGAGTTGAAACGGGGCATGTGCTTCGACGTATATTCGAAAATATCAGAAATGATCCGCATGGAAGGAAGCGGCGGATAAATGTACGTGTTACGTACCATAAATTCTTTCAGGATATCGTTTTGTATCGTTCCTGACAATTGTTCCTGTGAAACGCCTTGTTCTTCCGCAGCAACGATGTAAAATGCCATGATTGGAATAACAGCACCGTTCATGGTCATGGAAACCGACATTTCATCCAGAGGAATCTGATCGAATAGCACCTTCATGTCCAAAATGGAATCGATCGCAACACCTGCTTTTCCAACGTCGCCTACAACACGCTCATGGTCGGAATCGTAACCCCGATGCGTAGCTAAATCAAACGCAACGGAAAGCCCTTTTTGTCCTGCCGCAAGATTGCGTCGGTAAAAAGCATTCGATTCTTCAGCCGTTGAAAATCCAGCATATTGTCGGATTGTCCAGGGACGAATAGCGAACATAGAACTGTAGGGGCCTCTTAAATATGGAGGAATTCCAGATACAAATCCGATTTGTTCACTTTCGGCAATGTCTTCCGCGCGATAAAAACTTTTTAAGTCAATTTTATCAGCAGTCGTATAGGTAGTTTCTGGTGCTTGATGTTGCGTTTTTGCCGCAGTATCAAAAGGAATTTGGGTAAAGTCTACGCGGTTCATACAAGGTCAGTTTTTACAATTAAATCTGCAAGAAATACGTCCATTCCTAGGTATCCTTCGGGTTGGATCCATGCAAGGTCTTTTGGATTAGGATCAAGGAATTTATTGATTCCGATGAAGGTTTGCTTTCCTTCAGAAACTGCCAGCTCACGTAAGTGTCGCTTTTCGTTTACGTCACCAGTAAATAGCTTACTTGCCGCTGGCTGAGAGATGCCTCCATTCCCTTCGATCTTCTGGAAATATGCCCACGATTTCTCCGCTATTTTGCGGGTCAGTTGTTCCACTGAATAGCTGCCGCCTGTGGGGTCAATTACATGTCCCAAATAAGATTCTTCTTTCAAAATCAGGGAGATATTCAGTGCCATCCGTTGCGCCAAATCGGAGCTTCCTTCCTTACTATGGAAATCGTAAGGTAACACAACAATAGCATCTGCACCGTTCGCGGCAGACATTGCTTCCGTGGTTTGACGGAGTAAATTCGTGTATGGATCTTTTAGCGATTTATTGGTGTGTCCAACGATTGCGGTGATTTGACAATTGTGGCTGCACGCATGGTTGGGGTGGTAGGCTGCGATTACTTTTGACCAAAGCATGCGAAGTGCTCGAAATTTGGCGATCTCATTGAAATAATTTGCGCCTACGCCAACATGAAAGTGAATCATTGCAGCTGCCTGATCAATGTCCATTCCGTTTTGCATGAATTGTACCAAGGCTTCGTGCCCTGCCGACAAACAAAAGGCGATTTCCTGCCATGTGGTTGCTCCGCACTGTTGAACCTTGAATCCATTAACGGCGACGCTTGGAGTTTGGTGTGCGACCATCAAGTGCGCAATTGAAGGATATTGAGTGGTATCCAGAGCGTCGAAACAGAATGAAATTTGATTTTTTGCTTCACCAGCAATGGCAAGTATTTCTGCTGCGGTATCCGTTGAGGTTACGTGAAACTGTGCTTTGATGTAAGGAAGTTCAATTCCTTCCAGAACTTTAGACCAATCAATGGCATCTGATGCGGCTTCGAAACAAAGTAGGTCTGCTCCAGTCATCAAGAAATGGAGTGCTTGCTTGTTTGCTTCCACAGCATTTTCGACGCGAATCCATGCGCCGTTTGCCCAATCATTGGTAGTTGTTTTAGAACCTCTTGTTGCTGGGAAATCTCCAGGCTGCAGCGATGCGATTGGCGTATTGTCGGCGTGATAGAAAGCGCGATAGTCCAGTTCTTCAATTGTATCGTGAAAATCGAGGATAGAAAGCTCTTTTCCTTTCAGGTCTTTTACGATTTGATCTGTCCATGTTTCCAAACTTGTTGGGAGAAATTCTTCGAATAATTTCCGCATAGAGTACGTCTTTTTATAAGTTTTCGTCAACCTCGAAATACCTTCGATGGTACTCCAAAGTTAATGAAGTTGTGCGATTAGTTTCTTTGGATGTAGAAAAAAGCGTTACGACATAAAATAGGCGATAACTTTATAGGAACCCGCATAAAAAATAATAAAGCCTAGAATCATTTGTGTGACTGAGGTGTATCCCCGATGATACCAATACCAAGCGTTCACACCGCCGAGGAGCAATGCAGGAATCAAAGCATACAAATAAATCATTCTGTTGGAATCAGCCCGAATTGTTGCAAGTGATGCGTGAGGTGTTTTTGGTGCAATCGCATCCACATTTCATAGTTCAATTCGCCAAAACTCGGATGCAATACTTTTTGTTCTGGATTTTGCTCATAAAAATCATCAAATTCAATCCAGGTGAGGGTAAATTCATCAATTGCATCGGACAATTCATCGTGGCGATTCGGGGTATTGGGTTTAGCGAATGGTGCCTGAAAATCACGTGGCAGTGGATGTTCTGAAAAAAGAAATGCTTGTGCTTTTGGAATTTTGTCTTCGGGAATACTGAGTTTTATTTCAGGTAATCTCCCCATCGCTAAATGGAGGGTATCGGTGATATGTTCTACCATGCGTGTGGCATTCATGCTTCCCCAAAGTGGTTGCTTGTCAGCGGAAAGCGCGTCGAAATGTTTTAAAACGACGTCTAATGTTGGTTCGATGTAATTCATCTTCTTGGGTTTCCTACGAGTATGTTTAAACTTTTTGGGACAACGCTCACGTTTAATTCTGCGCGAACGTTCATGGGTTCTCCATCGTAATGCGCGATCATACGAGACGATTGAATCGTTGCATTTTTAAATGAGATCACCTCCGAATATTTGGATCGATCACTCTTTTTTGAAAAGAAGCGATAAACAAGCGAGGGAATCGACCAGAATGAAAATGGTTTTAAGACCACCAATTCTAGTTCTCCGTCAGTTACGTCCGATTTTGGCGAAACGGTAAATCCATTACCGAACTGAGAAGCATTGGCGATTGTCAAAAGCACTATCGGAAGCGTTTTTACTTTGCCATCCACATCTATGGAAACGTTGATCGGGTTGAATCGGAAGAACTCACGAATTGTAAGGTACACGTAACTTCTAAATCCGCGTTTGTGATGTTCGTCGAATTTCTTTGCTACTACCGCATCGAAACCGTAACCGCCTACGCCAAGAAAGGATTGCTCGTTTACTTTAACCGTATCCATGGCGATGCAATTCGAATAGTTGATACAATAAATCGCGTCTTTGATGCCAAGGGGAATGTTTAAATGTCGCGCCAAACCGTTTCCAGACCCC
>JBNKGN010000117.1:0-9345 GCA_050289845.1 Crocinitomicaceae bacterium
GATTGGCAATAACATCCGATTTGGCAGTAAGGAGCCGAATATTTCTGAAGAAGATCTGATTGTCGTAACAAAAGCGGCACATGTTCATCATAACATTCTCGAATTTAAAGATGGATTCGAAACATTATTGGGAGAGCGTGGCGTGAATTTGTCAGGAGGACAAAAACAACGTGTAAGCATTGCACGCGCATTGATTCGCAAGCCTTCGTTATTGATTCTAGACGATTGTTTGTCGGCAGTTGACACCGAAACTGAAGAAGCAATTTTGAACAATTTCAACGCAATGACCGCGGTAACAACTATCATTGTCAGTCATCGTGTCTCCTCTATTCGAAACGCTAAAAATATCATCAATCTAGAAAACGGTACCATCATTGAGAAAGGTACTCACGAAGAATTGTTGGCGTTGGGTGGTAGCTATGCTGAGTTGTACGAAAAGCAATTGGCAGAAGAGGAAAAGGAGTGATGCTAAGAGCATCGTGAGATATGCTTAGTCCACACCCAAAACACCCTACTTTTTATGGTATTCGCTCCCTTGAACTGTTGTGATCACTTTCATCCAAAGTAGCTGCTACTCCAATTCGCACGACTTTGCAACATTCAAAAAAAAACAGCATATTTGTTACAGCCACCACAAAAATCACAAGATCATGGGGTATGAAAAGAATGACGAAATTTATTCAAATGTAGTCAGAGCAGGGAAAAGAACCTATTTCTTCGATGTCAAAGCGACGAAAGGAAATGATTTGTACATAACACTTACAGAAAGTAAAAAAACATTTGTGGACGGTCGAGAAACCTATCAAAAGCACAAAATTTTCTTGTACAAAGAGGATTTTGAAAAATTTGAAGAAGGATTGAAGAACGTGTTGGCTAAAATAGAGGAATTACAGCAGTCGGAAGACTATCAAGATAGCTCCGAAAAAGAAGAAAATTATTCGGAAGTATCCTTTGACGATTTGTAAATCAGTCACAAGCTTCTTTTCAACATCGTTTCAACAAATTTTTCGTTGATAACTCCTTTCACATTTTCCCTGTGTATCGGTTGAAATACCCTATCTTTATAGTTCAATTTCTCATTTTAAATGGCCAAAATAATTGCAATTGCGAATCAAAAAGGAGGCGTAGGTAAAACTACGACTGCGATAAATCTCGGTGGATGCCTTGGTGTCTTGGAGTACAAAACACTCATCGTGGATGCGGATCCACAGGCGAATGCCACATCTGGAGTCGGATTAGACCCTACCAATTCGAAAAATATTTACGATTGTTTGATCAACGATATGGATCCAATTGAATTGGTGGCAAAAACGGAAAATCCAAATCTTGACATTCTACCTTCGCACATCGATTTGGTGGGAGCAGAATTGGAAATGATCAATCTTCCTAACCGGGAACACAAATTAAAGTTTGCGTTGGATAAAATTCGCGATCAATACGATTTCATCATTATTGATTGTTCACCTTCCCTCGGATTGATCACGGTGAACTCACTAACTGCGGCAGATTCTGTAATTATCCCTGTGCAATGCGAATATTTCGCTTTGGAAGGACTTGGGAAATTGTTGAACACTATTAAAATCGTTCAGGGACGCTTGAACACCGAACTTGAAATTGAAGGCATTCTTTTGACCATGTATGACACGCGTTTGCGTCTTGCCAATCAGGTGGTAGAAGAAGTAAAAATGCATTTTCAAGAGATTGTTTTTGATACTGTCATCCATCGAAACACGAAATTGGGGGAAGCTCCAAGTTTCGGGGAAACGATCATCATGCATGACGCCAGCAGTAAAGGCTCTGTAAATTATTTAAATTTCACTCGAGAGATTTTGCAGCGCAACGACATGACAAATATTTCAAACGAAGACAAAAAAATACGCATTGGCGATGAGCTCTAATACTAAGAAAAGATCCGCGCTCGGGAAAGGTCTCGGTGCACTTTTAGAGAATTCGGAAACAGATATCACGAGCACAGGTACCGCTGCATCGGGAATCGTAGGTTCCATTTCTATGCTTCCTATTTCCAATATCGAAGCCAATCCTTTTAATCCAAGAACCAATTTTGAAAAAGAAGCACTTCAGGAATTGAGTACTTCGATCAAAATCCACGGAATTATTCAACCGTTGACCGTACGCAAATTAGGACGCGACAAATACCAGTTGATTTCTGGAGAGCGCCGTTTTCGTGCAGCACAATTGGCGCGATTGACTGAGGTTCCTGCGTACATTCGTATTGCTAATGATCAAACCATGCTAGAAATGGCTTTGGTGGAAAATATTCAACGTGAGGACTTAAACCCTATCGAGGTTGCCCTCTCCTACCAACGTTTGATCGAAGAATGTAGTTTGACCCAGGATCAATTGAGCCAGAAGATTTCCAAAAGTCGTTCGAGTATTACCAATCACTTGCGACTATTGAAACTTCCTGCTGATATCCAGGCAGGTGTGAAAGACAATTTGATCACAATGGGACATGCACGTGCTTTGGTTTCCGCTGGAGATGAGGAGACACAAGTCGCATTGTTCAATCGCGTTGTTGCAGAAAAACTATCGGTGCGCGACATTGAGGCAATTCTTCGCGGAGAATCAATTCGTGAGCCAGAGACTAGCGCTACCGCCAAGCCAAAAAATGCAAAAATCGAAATATCAACGCACGAGTTTACGTTTAAGGAACATCTTAGCGATCGCTTGTCGACCAAAGTTGAAATCAAGAAAGCACCCAATGGTAACGGTAAAATCATTGTGAATTTCAATTCAGACGTCGATTTAAGTCGCATTATGGATTTATTGAACAATAAATGAGATTGATCGTTTTCTTAACGTTTGTTTTGGTTGCACTAGGGAGTTTTTCGCAAGACTCAATTCCCCAACCGACGGATTCAGTTACGCCACATTCCGTTAAGAAAGCCACCATTTTATCTGCTGTTTTACCTGGTTCAGGTCAAATTTACAATCACTTAGCAATGCCGAAAGGAAAGAAAAAAGCCTTTTGGAAAGTTCCGCTAATCTATGCTGGTTTGGGCGCCACAAGTTATTTTCTGATTAGCAATCAAAAAACCGTTTTAGAATTGCGTGAACAATACCGTATCATCGATGCAGGAGGAAGTGCAACAGGACAATGGGCAGTTTACGGTTCCGACAAAACATCCATCCTTACTTTGCATGATCAGTATGCGCGTTGGCGTGATTTCTCTATTATAGGTTTGGTCGGAGTCTATGCCATACAAGTTGCAGATGCTGCTGTAGAAGCACATTTTGTCGCTTTCGACGTTACAGAAGACTTATCAATGAAGGTATCACCGACACTTTTGTCCTACAATACGGCAGGAGTGAAATTATCCTTTAATTTTCGTTAAACAGCAAAGCTACATGGTGGAAAATCGTATTTTTGCTTAGAATCAATAAGAATGAATATAGCGCTTATAGGATACGGAAAAATGGGGAAAGTGATTGAAGAAGTCGCTCTTTCCAGAGGACATCAAATCGTTGCGAAAAGTAACCGTGAAAACCCTGTTGAAGCCATCGATTTCTCTAAGGTGGATGTTGCTATTGAATTCACTGCTCCAGAATTAGCTGTCAAACACATCTTTTATTGCGTGGAACGAAATGTCCCCATTATTGTTGGAACGACCGCATGGAGCAATCAATTGGACGAGGTTACTGACTTTGTCAAACGCAACAATGGAAGTTTACTACACGCAAGTAACTTTAGCATTGGCGTAAATATCTTCTTCGATATCAATCGTCGGTTGGCCAAATTAATGGAAGCCCATGGCAATTACGCTGCGACACTGGAAGAAACACATCACACGCAAAAATTGGATGCGCCCAGCGGAACGGCAATCACCCTCGCGAATGACATGATGCGATCCAATGCCAACTTATCTTCGTGGGTGCACAAAGAAGAAGAGCAACCAACGGTAAATCCAGGACAAATAGCCCTAACGTCGTACCGTAAACCCGACGTACCAGGAACACACGCTATTTCCTACACTTCTGAAATTGACACAATAGAAATCAAACATACTGCACACAACAGAAAAGGCTTTGCGCTAGGATCTGTCATCGCCGCAGAGTGGCTTTTCGATAAGAAAGGTGTTTACACGATGAGCGATGTAATAACCGACTAAAAAATTATGAACGTACTTTATTTTTACCTCTTTTTATTCGTACACCCATACCTGGCGATGTGGTGGAAAAGTTTCGAGTTGGCCGATCGTAAGGCTTGGGAAGCTCTCGTTCCGGGATACAATTATTTTGTCGCTTTTAAATTAGGTGCCAACAAACCATTTTGGACCTTATTGCTGATATTCCCGGGTGTTCACATCGTTATGTGGTCGGTAGCCAACGTTTCTTACATTCGACGCTTTGGATATTTCAGTCTTGTCGATACCTTGCAAGGAATCTTTTTCCCGTATATCATCATGTACAAAATTGCTACAGCAGGTGATAAAATTCTTCCTGAAACGAATTGGGCGAACAGCGCTGAAGTTGGACGTCGCGAGTGGGGAGATCATTTGGCTTTGTTTTTAGCTTTACCCGTATTGGGACATGTTATTGCCCTTGGATTTGCGGCGGTAAGTCGTCCAAAACCAGGAAAGAAAACAAAAGTAAAGGAGTGGGGAGATTCGATCTGGTTTGCTTTGGTAGCCGCACTTGTGATTCGAACGTATGTTTTTGAACCGTTTAAAATTCCGACAGGATCTATGGAAAACACCTTACTTGTGGGTGATTTCTTGTTCGTGAACAAATTGGCCTATGGACCGAAAGTTCCAGTAACACCTGTCTCCTACCCGCTTGTTCACAACACCGTTCCGTGGATCAATGTCAAGTCGTATGTTGGATTGGAAACTTCCAACTACACGCGTATTTGGGGATATTCAGATGTCGAACGTTACGACGTGGTTGTGTTTAACTATCCTGCAGGAGATACTGCCGTTTACGATCCACGCATGCCGAATGGTTTGATGGGACACAATTACCACCAACTATTGCGACAAGAAGCGCTCTATCTTTGGGCACAAGAAAGTATGCCATTCAATACGTTCGATTCTCTTTTAGTTAACAGAGGCCAGTACTTCTTAAAAGAAATTACTAAATGGGAAGCAAAAGCACGTGAAGTATTCGAAAGCGGCATTACCCATACAGGCAATCAGGTTGTGGATCACTATGGTATTATTTCGCGACCTGTCGACAAGAGAGAAAATTACATCAAGCGTTGTGTTGGGGTGCCTGGAGATTACCTGGAATTGATAGATTCTAAATTGTATGTTAACGGACAACCCGCTGATATTGCTGAGAATCAAAATTTGCGTTATGCCGTGTCGAACTTCTTCCCATCGAGCGAAGAGACCATGCTTGAAAAATACGGGATTTATAACACAAACTACGAATACTCAATTGATCCTGAGACGGGCTACGAAGTGCAACCGATACTCGCAGTTCACACAACGACCCAATCGATCAATCGCTTGAGAAAAGACTTTCCAACGGCGAGATTCGAAGCGGTGACACGAAACAAACGCTATGTAGATTCAGCTGGTTACGTGCCGACAGCAAAAGATTTGATTGCAAATATGGAACTCTTTCCAAACGATCCAAACGTCAACAATACGGTGACCGATTTACAGAAATTCTGGGTTCCGAAGAAAGGTGTGAAAATTACGTTAACGAAAGAAAACATCCCGTATTACCGTCGTATTATCAGTACGTATGAAGGACATACACTCGTGGAAAAAGACGGGAAATTCATCATTGATGGAAAACCAACCACAACCTACACTTTTGAAATGAATTATTACTGGATGATGGGAGACAATCGTTTCCGTTCTGCCGATTCACGTATGTGGGGATTTGTTCCAGAAGATCATATTGTTGGAAAAGCGTCCATGGTTTGGTTCTCTTCCGGAATGGATGGAATTCGTTGGGATCGACTCTTCAAAGGCATTGAATGATTCACGTGTTTCCCACGACGTATTTTGGTAGCGTACTGTACTTTCAAGAATTGGTACAGAACGACAAGGTGTACGTAGAAACCAAAGAACATTTTCCGAAGCAATCTTTTCGCAATCGCTGTGATATCAATACAGCAGACGGGATTCTGTCTCTTTCGATCCCAGTAAAAAAACCAAATGGTTCGAAAACGCCAACGGACGAAATTTTACTGTCGAATGATGAGAATTGGCGGGCAAGACATTGGCGGGCCATTAAAAGCGCCTATCAAAGTGCTCCCTACTTCGATTATTATGGCATGGAGGTAGAAGCTCTGCTGAACGAACCGCAAACCCATCTGCTGGAATTGAACACGGAAATCACCCGACGTATTTTGAGTTGGTTGGATCTACCGACGCAAATCACATTTACAGAAACATTCCAGCCCATGTTGGAAAACGATCCAAGAATCCGACTAACCGATAAAAACAGCAATAACGAACCGATTGCCGCTCCATACATACAAGTATTTCCATCATCGACCAGTTTCACTCCAAATATGTCTATTTTAGATGCTATAATGTGTGAAGGTCCCTTGGCGCGCAATTTGCTCATACCGAAAAAACAATTGTAATGAAACAATCAACATACACCCTACTTCTACTAATTTTCTTGCAACCAACCCTGCTTTTCGCGCAAAACGAAGGTCATTCCATTGCTTTTTACAACGTAGAAAACTTATTCGATACGCTTGACACTCCAGGAAAAGACGATGCTGAATTTCTACCGAACGGTAAAAATGAATGGAACAGCACCCGCTATTTTGAAAAAATTGCACACATCAATCAAGTGATTAATTCAATGGAAGCACCAATGATTATGGGGCTTTGTGAAATCGAGAACAAAGCTGTTGTCAAAGATATTGTTCGTATGGGCAAATTGAACGGAACGCATGCCATTGTACATCACGAAAGTTTGGACGCACGTGGAATCGATAACGCCATTATCTACGACAGTACGAAATTGGTTCTCGTAGAAGATGGATTCATTCGCTTTGAAATGCCCGAAGGAGATTCCCCGAGTCGTGATATTGTATGGGCAAAATTTCAATATCAGGAAGAAACTTTTGTCGTGATGGTCAACCACTGGCCAAGCCGACGCGGGGGTGAACTTGTGAGCGAACCCAAACGCTTGATTGCAGCGAATGCAGCTGCTGATTTCATCGATTCTCTGCAAACAGAAGATAAAAACGCACAAATTATATTCATGGGAGATCTGAACGACTACCCTACCGACCGTGCACCACAGATGATTAGTGAACGACTTCGACCTATGATCACACCTGCGTCAGGAGAATTTGGAGGCTCGAATAATTATCGTGGAGAATGGAATATTTTGGATCACATTATGGTTTCCAAATCGATGACAAAAAAGAACGGATTGAGTGTCGCGAAAAAATCGGGAGCGATTCATAGTTTTGACTATCTCATTACGACATACAAAGACAATTTAGTTCCCTTCCGCACGTATGGTGGAGGAAAATATCTGGCAGGGTATTCGGATCACCTCCCTGTCTCTGTCCAATTGAACTTCCCTAAATAAAGGAAATAATGGCAGGAAAAATCACCTTCTTGCTGCTTCTCTCACTTCTGTCCTTCGTTCCAGAAAACGTTCAGGCACAAAAGGTAGATTCTTCGGAATGGCTGCTACTTTACTATTTGCCGTATGACAACAATTTGTCGGAATATGCAGATACTATTATCACACAATTGACAGAAGCATCCCAATTCCCCAACGTAAATATCGTTCTACAGTTGGACAATGCGGACACCACAGGAATGCTGCGTTATTATTTTTCCGAAGGCACTTTGCACAAAGAGCACATATCCTCCGAAAATTCCAGTGGAAGTATCGAATTAAGTAATTTTTTCGGGTGGACAAACGCGCATTTCTACGCTCCGAGAACCGCTGTATTTTTCTTGGATCATGGTGGTCGACCGGATGAAATTGGGCAGGATTTGTTTCCTGACTCAACGTTTTTAAAAACCCGAACAATCGTTACCGCGCTGAAGAAGTTCAATAAGCAACGAAAAAAATCGATCGATCTCCTCTATTTGCAAGTCTGTGCGAAGGCGTCACTAGAAACGCTCTACGAATTTCGGGATATTTCCAAATACACATTGGCAAGTCAGTCCTTATTGGGTGCACCGAATTATTACTACGGTGATTTGTTGGAATCCCTCGAAAAACAACCTTTCATCGAAGGAAATACCCTAGGGGAAAGAATCGTTGATTTTGAAGATTCAACAATGTATTCAACGCTGACGTGCGTGAACAACAGTGCTTTCAAAAAAGTTCGTTTCCATTTCCGAAATTACATTCGAGAAATAGACAAGCGCGACGATTTGGCCTTTACAAAAACACCGATAGGAGTGCCTTACGGAGTCGATTATTATTTCGATTTGATCGATTTTCTCAATGTGATTAATTCGACGGAACCCTCAGAAATACAAGCTCGAAAAGCCTTAAAAGAAGCGATTCAAAACGATTTAATTGAATTTGTTCGGATCTCACCTATGGCTACTGACCAGGGATATTGTGGGGTCTCCATTGCTGCGTTAAGTAAACAGCGACTGGAAGATTTTGATCACATGCGATTTTACCGCGATTTCTGGATCCATCGGTTGGATTTACGTTGAACAGCGATTAATTCGTCCCGACTTCTTCGACGGTCATGACGCAATCATCGCAAGAACATGATGCACTGTTGGTTTCGAAAGAATAGACTTCGCGACATCCACACGGACCATCACAGCTAATTTGATACGTTTTTCCTTTAATTTTCGCGAACATAATCGAATGCTCCACGCCCGAATCATCGGTAAAATCAAACGATACCGCTACATCGTCGCCATCCCGAAAAATCTCGATGTGCGAAAGAATATAACTTGTAAAAGACGCCTGGACGTAAGTCATAAAATCCGCTAGCAAGGGAATTTCCATCGTAGCAGCATCTTCAAGGGTAAACGTACTAGAAGTTCCGCGTGCGTTATCGCTAAAAGTAATTTGCATCGTACAGGTTTCGCAACTACAAGAGACATAAGAAGATTCTTCCGATAAAACACCTTCCAAAGAACATGTGCAGGAACCGTCGCAACTCACCGAAATTTTATCGTGATTGCCTTGACGCAACGCACTCTCACACTCTTTATCTGCAAAAATTGGTTCGGAAAGACCTTCTTTCAATATTTCCGCTGTTTCACCATTCGCTGTAATTTTAATGGAAACCTGCTCTCCTGTCGTGAAAAGATGGCTTTCGTGTGGACTTGTTTTCCATTCGCATTCCGTCTCTTTATCGTATAAAACAGTGATTTCCTTCTCGCCAAAAGGGAACGATCCAATCACTTCAGTTAC
>JBNKGN010000118.1:0-9157 GCA_050289845.1 Crocinitomicaceae bacterium
GGTTGTAGTGCCTCTTCTAAATGAGGAAGAATCGATTCCTGAATTGACGTCGTGGATTGATCGCGTTATGCAGGAACACCAATTTGCGTACGAAATTCTTTTTATAGACGATGGTAGCAAGGACAATTCCTGGGAGGTGATCGAAGGATTGGCGGCGAAGAATAGTTCTGTTAAGGGGATTAAATTTCAACGCAATTACGGAAAATCTGCGGCCTTACAAAAAGGGTTTGAAGCAGCTGAAGGACGTGTGGTTATTACCATGGACGCCGATTTACAAGATTCTCCCGACGAAATTCCAGAGTTGTACCGAATGATCGTAGAAGATGATTTGGACGTTGTTTCTGGATGGAAGAAAAAGCGCTACGATCCAATTACCAAAACAATCCCAACCAAAATCTATAATTGGGCGGCTCGCGTAATGACGGGGATCAAACTGCACGATTTCAACTGTGGATTGAAAGCATACAAATTGGCTGTTGTAAAGAGTATTGAAGTGTATGGAGATATGCACCGATACATTCCGCCATTAGCAAAATACGCTGGATTCAATAAAATTGGTGAGAAAGTCGTTCAGCATCAAGCAAGAAAATACGGTGTTTCCAAATTTGGTCTCAATCGCTTCGTAAATGGGCCGTTAGACTTAATGACGGTCGCGTTCATGGGGAAATTTGGAAAAAAGCCGATGCACTTCTTCGGTGTCGTTGGAATGATGATGTTCTTTGTCGGTTTTACCATTTTTGCCTACTTGGGAATTGATAAGTTGTTTATAGATAATTCCGCAAAATTGATTGCAGATCGCACAGAGTTTTACCTGGCACTTACTGCTATGATTATTGGTGTTCAATTTTTTATGGCAGGTTTTATTGGCGAAATGATCGGTCGGAATTCATCGACACGAAATATTTATCTCATCGAAAAAGAGTTGAATCTCGATGCTTAATTGGGACGTTGACAGTACTTGGACACTTTTTTTGGATCGTGATGGGGTGATCAACCAACGCAATTTCGACGGGTATATTACCAAAGTCGAAGATTTCCATTTTCTTCCTGATGTTCTCGAAGCGATAGCAGGGCTTACCAAGCGGTTTCATCGAATTATCGTCGTGACCAATCAACAAGGTGTTGGAAAAAATCTCATGTCAGAACGTAACGTCCTCGATATCCATACTTATATGTGTGATCGTGTTTATGAAGCAGGGGGTAAAATCGACAAATGTTATTTCGCACCGAATTTAAAGGGAGCAGAGGATGATATGCGGAAACCAAATCCAGCAATGGCAGAATTAGCCCAAATGGAGTTTCCAGAAATCGATTTTAAACATGCTGTAATGGTGGGAGATACCGATTCTGATCTTCGTTTTGGCAAGAATCTTGGTATGAAAACCGTGTTGGTGGAATCTCAAGAAGATATCACAGAAACACCCGATCTTAAAGTAAAAGGATTGAAAGAATTTTTAATGCAATTATAATATGAAGTATCGTTTGTTTTTCCTCTTTTCAATGTTCGCAATACTCGCGTCAGCACAAGTCAATCAAGTCGACTCAAAAGGACGTAAACAAGGCGAATGGCATAAATTGTATCCCAATTCCGTGGTATATCAATACAAAGGACAATTCAAGGATGGCAAGCCAGTAGGCAAGTTTTACTACTATTATGAGTCTTCCAATGTCAAAGCCATCATCACGCATAACGCTGTAGAGTCAGGACGGTCAATGGCCTATTTCTATCACGAAAATGGAAATGTGATGAGCTATGGCATTTATCGAAACATGAAGAAAGACAGTGTTTGGATCAATTTAACGCCTTCGGGTAGATTGAGCACGGTTGAAACCTTTAAAAATGATCAACTGAATGGTGTCACGAAAGTGTATTTTATTCCAGAAGATCCAGATGATAAATCACAATTGCTCGCGACTACCATGACCTACAAAGACGGTGTTTTGGACGGGGAGTACAAAGAATATTTCTTGAATCAAAAGACGAAAATGAAAGGCGTTTATGTCGATAACAAACAACACGGCGCCTGGGAAGAGTTTCATGTCAATGGTCAAAGAGCGGCTACGTATCGATTCAAACACGGAAAAAAACACGGATACGCCATTGCATATGACGAATCTGGGAAACGTCTGGGAGAAGCATTCTATTACGAAGGACGACTTCTTGAAGGGAAACCGCTGGAAGACATGTTGAAACAACTGGAAGAAAAAGGTATTAGTCCTTACACAATGACAACCAAATAGTCGGGAAATTCGTTATCTTAGTATGATGCGAAAAAACCTTTTTTTCTTGTTTGGGGCAATCCTAATGCTCACCGCCTGTAAAAAGCAAAAACAACCCAATTTTCATCGCGAATATTTCGGTCTGGAAACAGGACGTTACGTGATTTATGATGTTCTTGAGATTACGCATGATGCCAACCTTGCCGTACAACACGATACCGTGAGATACCAATTGAAAACCGTTTGGGAAGGTGCGTATTTGGACAATGAAGGTCGCACAGCCAGTGAATTTCGACGCTACAAAAGAGCATCTGTAACGGATAATTGGAGCTTGGCGGATGTCTGGACAGGTATTTATGATGGTGTCCGTGCAGAGTTAATCGAAGAAAATCAACGGGTAGTGAAATTGGTCTTTTCACCTACCTTGGCCAAAGTTTGGGACGCCAATGCATATAACAATTTGGGAGAACAGGAATGTTATTATTCTGATGTCCATGTGGACACAACCATTAACGGTGTTTTCTTTGATTCAACGGTGGTCGTGCAACAAGAACAGTTTTATAGTTTGATCGATACGACTTTGAAGTACGAAGTCTATGGTAAATACGTCGGATTGTTGTACAAACACTTCAAAGACAATGGGTACAATTTCGGCGATCCTGAGCCCAAATCTGGAACAGAAGTTTACTATCATTACGTTTCTCACGGCTTCGAATAGCATTGTTCTTCCTAGAATGTGCTAATTTAGCAATCCATGAAAATCGCACTTCTTTCTGCATTTTATCCCTATCGGGGAGGTATCGCACAGTTTGGAGCTATGCTCTATCGCGCGTTGGAAGAAGAACACGACGTAAAAGCGTACACTTTTAAACGGCAATATCCAGGTTTTTTATTTCCCGGAGCGTCTCAGTTGGTCTCTGAAGATGATCATGCCGATGCCATTCCCGCGGAGCGTTTGTTGGACTCAATCCAGCCTTTCACATTCCCCAAAACAGCCAAAGCCATTCTAAAGGAAAAACCCGACCTGGTAATTAGTCAATATTGGATGACTTTTTTCGGTCCGGCATTTGGAGCGGTTCACAAGAAATTAGAAGGGCACGTGAAACGCATTAGTATTTTACACAATGTAATTCCCCACGAAAAGCGCTTTTTCGATACCCCTGCCAACCGTTATTTTCTGAAACACAATGATGCCTTTGTCGTGCTTAGCGATAAGGTTCGTGACGATCTGCTTTCCATAAAGCCAGATGCCAAATATTTGCGATTGGATCATCCTGTTTACAGTCAATTCGGTAAGAAATTGGATCGCGATACTGCATTGAAACAATTGGGATTGGATCCAGCGAACAACTATTTGCTCTTTTTCGGTTTTGTAAGAGAATACAAAGGTTTGGACTTGCTTTTGGAGGCGTTGAGTCAATTGCCAGATGACGTTCATTTAATTGTTGCGGGAGAGGTCTATGGCTCTTTCGAGAAGTATCAGGCACAGATCGATACGTTGGATCTCGGTACGCGTGTGCATTTGTATACCAAGTACATTTCAGATGAAGAAGTAACGAACTATTTTTCTGCGGTTGATGTTTGCATGTTGCCGTACAAAGGAGCGACGCAAAGTGGAATCACCGCTGTGGCACATCATTTTGATATGCCTTTAATTGCAACAGACGTGGGTGGTTTGAAAGAATCCATTGAGCACAATGTTACCGGATTGATAGTAGAAACACCAGAGATAGCGAAAATTGCATCGGCGATTCGTGTTTATTTCGAAGAGAACATGCAGGAAAGGATGCGTGAAGCTGTGGCTAAAATCAAGGAAGAAAATACCTGGGAACACTTCGCGCGAAAGATTATTGAATTCGCAGAAACCGTATAACGACTTGATTAACGGGTGTTCTCTTTCTATTGTTGCTTTCCGTCGTATGCAGAATTACGTAAGTAGAAACGTGACGCTAGAAACAGACAATTACTGGTTCGTTAATTGGGATAAAAATGATCAATGGATTTAGTGTAAGGTGCAGTTATATAGGCTGTTATGTCGTGGATTGAAGTGTTCAGTCACGAACTTTCACTATAAAAGAACAATTCAGTTGACAATAAGGAACGTAAAGTCTATATTTGCAGGCTCTAATAAATAAATTTAACGTAACACGAAAATGCGTAATAAAGGATTTTTTTGGTTTTTGACAATTTTAATGACGGTAGTTTGTATCTACCAATTGTCATTCACCTTTGTAGCTTCTGGTGAAGAAAGAAAAGCAGAGAAGCAAGCGGATATTGAAGTCGCAAAGCTGAAAGAGAAAGCCGCTTTGAATGGTGGTGAAATTGCTCTTCCATACAGCAACGTGAAAGTAAATTTCAATAATCCAGAAACGGAAGAAATCGCGAAAGCAGATATCATCAACGGATTGCTTTCTAATAAAAACGACGAAGCCGTTTATCCTGTTCTTGGAACGAAATTCAAAGATGTTAAGAAACGGAGTCTTGCGCTTGGATTGGATCTAGTAGGTGGTATGAGTATCACCATGGAAGTGTCAATCCCAGGGATGATCGAAAATTACGGACGTACCAACGATCGCAAGTTCATCGATGCATTTTCGGCTGCGAAAAGAGAATATCAAGACAAAGGGGGAGACTTCATTGATATCCTGATCAAGAAGAACAAAGAAATCAACAAAGGAGCAAAACTGGTTGATTTGTTTGCCATCCATAACATCGAGGATTTGAAAATGAATTCTACGGATCAGGAAGTAATCGATTTCTTGCGTGGAATGGAAGCTTCGGTAATGGACGGGATCGAAGAAGTGATCGAGCGTCGTATCAATCAATTTGGTGTGGCTCAACCGAACATTCAAAAAGACGAAGAGAAAAACAGATTGTATATTGAACTTCCAGGAGTTCAGGATGAGAAAACGGTTACAGAGAAAATAGGTAAAGTAGCCAATTTGGAATTCTACGAAGTAGCAAGCTTTGCAGAGATCGCTCCAATGTGGCAACAAGCGATGGCAATGTCGTTGGAAACGTATACGCCAGGTGAAGATGCAAAAGCGGCATTGGATGACACTTTGAATGATGAGAAAACGCAAGAAGAAATTGATGCAGAACTCGAAAACATAAATCTAGCGGAAGGCAAAGGAGGTTTGGGCGAATTGATGACCATCACAGGAGGTGGTTTTATCGTTGGTTATGCGCTTCCTGAGAACAAAGGAGAAATCATGGACTACCTTGGACGTGGCGATATCAAGCCCGTTATGCAAAACGTAAAAATGATGTTCTCCGACGAAACTTACGAAATTGAAGTTTCTAAAGGTCGCAAGGAAAAAATGATCGCCTTGTACGCATGTAAAGTTCCTGCGGATGGAAAACCATTCATTACTGGAAAAGATGTGGATTACGCACGCGATGGATTTGATCCGGAAACTGGAAATATTACAGTGAACCTTTCTATGACGGACGAAGGTTCTGAGAAATGGTCTAAAATGACTGGTGAAAACGTTGGTGAAGTTGTTGCAATTACTTTGGATAGCATTGTTTACAGCGCACCTGTTGTTAACGGTCAAATCAACGGAGGATCTACAGAAATTTCTGGATCATTCACGATTGAAGAAGCAAAATCACTTTCTGGATTGTTGAATGCTGGGGCACTTCCTGCACCATGTGATATCATCGAACAAGCACGTGTCGGTCCTACGATTGGAGCTGAAAACTCACAAGCTGGTTTTATGTCCTTCATTATTGCGTTAGGTTTGGTATTTGTATACATGATTTTCTACTACGGAAAAGCAGGTATCGTTGCCGACATCGCATTGATTGCAAATATCCTTTTCATTTTTGGTTCTTTGGCTTCCTTTGGAGCGGTATTGACACTTGCAGGTATCGCGGGTATCGTATTGACAATTGGTATGGCGGTAGATGCCAACGTACTTATTTTCGAACGTATTCGTGAAGAACAAGCAGGAGGAAAGGATTTGAAATCGGCGATCGATACTGGTTTCCGTAAAGCACTTTCTTCTATTATCGATGCGAATGTTACCACAATGTTGACGGCAATCGTATTGAAATCTTTCGGACAAGGTCCAATCGAATCGTTTGCAACAACCTTGATCATCGGGATCTTTACTTCGGTATTCGCTGCATTGGTGATCACACGTTTGTTTATGACTTGGTGGATGAACCGTGGAAACGCAATCAACTTCGAGTCAAAAGTGACGAAAAATGCCTTCAAAAACTTCAACATTGATTTCGTTGGAAAACGTAAAATGTTCTACCTCGTTTCTGGAATTCTTATTCTTGGAAGTGTAGCGATGTTGACTACGAAAGGATTGACACAAAGTGTTGAGTTCTCTGGTGGGCGTACGTACGGAGTGAAGTTCTCGAAAGAAGTAGGGAAGTCTATCGATCAAATTGAGACAAACTTGAAGAAAGTTTTAATCGACAAAGATGGTAAAGCGGCGTCGGTTTCTTTGAAAACACGTGATAACAGCTTCTTCCTTGAAATAACAACGAACTACATGTTGAATTCAACGGGAGCGGATGCTGGAATCGCAGTACAAGAGAAAATAGCAGAAGGTCTTACGAATTCCAAAGAATTGGTAGGTTCGTTTGAAGTGATGGATTCTCGTTCCGTTTCAAAAGGAATTGCAGACGAGTTGATGAGTTCATCGATGGTGGCTATTTTACTTTCATTGATTATCATCTTCGGATATATCTTGATGCGATTCGGTAGATGGCAGTACTCAACTGGAGCGATTCTAGCGATGGTACATGACGTGGTGATTGTATTAGGAATCTTTGCTGGATTGCACGGAATCATGCCATTTAACATGGATATGGACCAGGCATTTATTGCAGCGATTCTGACGGTAATTGGATACTCGATCAATGATACCGTAATTGTATTTGACCGTATTCGTGAAAACTTGAAAATTCACAGAAGTGCCAACGAGCAAGAGCAAATCAACATTTCGTTGAACTCTACCTTATCGCGTACGATCAATACTTCGATGACTACTTTCGTTGTATTGTTGACCATCTTTATCTTCGGTGGGGCAGCGATCAAAGGATTTATCTTCGCATTGATGATTGGTGTGGTAGTCGGAACGTACTCTTCAGTGTGTATCGCAACACCAGTGTTGATTGATTTCTCAGGAATGAAAAAAGCGAAACGCAAAGCAGAACAAGAAATTGCTGCTGCAACAGAAGCGTAAGAATACACAATACTACTTTAAAGATCCCCATTTCTGAATTCATCGGAAATGGGGATTTTTTTTCCAACGTATTTTCAGGAGCGCTCGTTCATTTATATAGAACGGTAATGATATGATTGTACTTGTGGGAGTGGTTTTGGTTTTGATCGTTGGGAATTGGATGCTCAACTTTTTCATCAATTGAACAATGTTCTAAAAGAAATCGCGTTCCCTTTTATACAAACCACTATTTCAACGTAATGTGAAAATGGTCGTTTGCGATTCAAGTCTTTTTCACTTTCTTTGTTGCTATGGGCAGATTCGTTCGTTTCACTTTTCAATGCAAGTACCTCCTCCTTGTTGTTTCTATGACAAGCGTCGCATTCGGGCAGGAAGATTCTTCCATGGTCATAAAGCGATTTTCGTTCGACGATCTTGCTACCGAGAAATTTGAAAAGTATAAGAAACAATCGTCTACCAATCGACTGGCAGAAAACCCCGAAGATCTAGCTCTTGAAGTTATAATCATCGATGGTGATGATATTCGAAAGTTTGGCTATTCTACGCTCGTTGACGTGTTAAAAACCATTCCAGGGTTTCGTACGTCACAACCAGGGAATGCAACGGAGGGCGAGACGTTCTTGATGCGTGGATTGCTCGGAAATGATTATACGAAGATTTTGATCAATGGGATTCCAATAAAACCCGAAGCAGTCAAAGCAATGCCTATTGCCGCACAACTTCCGATTCGACACGCTGAATACATTGAAATCGTTCAAGGACCGTCTTCTGCAACCTACGGTTCGGATGCAATGGCGGGAGTCATAAACATCGTTTTTCCAGAAATTGATCGACCCGTATTTGCTTGGGCGGATATTAACGGTATGACACCTGCAACATCTGAGATCAACCTTACACTTGGCGGGAAAGCGGGTGCTGGTGAAAACACCTTGAATTATGAATTTTTCGCATCCAGTCAACGCGCAACGGACGTCAATTTATTGATTCCAGATGACTCAGTTCGTGTAAGTTTGGACTCGCTCAATCAATATGAAATGCAATATTACTTTCCGAACAAAGACGATGAATCTTTGCCAGAAATTGAAGAATTAAAGCGTGAAAGTCGATTGGTTGGTGCATATTTCAAATTCAGATGGTTCGAACTTTCAGTGCTGAATATGTACCGAGAAGAACATTCTGGATTTGGAAGTCGTCCGTGGAATGCAAGTTATCACGACCCAGGGAGTACGATAGGTGAGAAAATCAATTCTGTTGGATTGAAACACGTGTACAACAATCAGAAAAATTACATTTCCCGGGCAGCTGTTTCAGTTCTAACCTACAAGACACTCACGAATTCCTCCTATATTTCATCAAAGGACTTTTTGTCCAATGGGCGCAACAATATTTATGGTCGATCAATTGACTTTCGAGGAGAGTATCAGGGAATTTATACCTTCAATAGACGCTTCAAATTAGCGTTTGGAACTACAGGGCAATACAGTATCTCCAATCCATACACCACCACCTTAGGGCGACGCTTTGATCCGCAAGGTCTGACCTTTGATTATAGCGGCAATGATTTAAATCCTCAGACACCGTCTGCATTGGAGGCTGCTGCCGATTCCATCAGTTATATTGACAGTGTGACCTGGATTCCGAAGCATCAAGTGTACACCATCGCGGGTTTTGCACACTTCCTCTACAAATCAAAAGATGGTAAGCTCAACATGGAAACGGCAGCACGTTTGGAT
>JBNKGN010000119.1:0-9074 GCA_050289845.1 Crocinitomicaceae bacterium
ATCCGGCATACCTCCATTAATCGTTCCGTCTGTGCTTCCACACCATTTGCAACATCAACAACCAAAATAACGCTGTCAACTGCTGTCAATGTTCGAAACGTATCTTCCGCAAAGTCCTTGTGACCTGGTGTGTCCAGAATATTAATTTGTTTTCCGTTATAATGAAACGCCATTACGGAAGTGGCTACCGAGATTCCACGTTGTTTTTCAATTTCCATGAAATCGGAAGTTGCCGACTTTTTGATCTTGTTGTTCTTAACGGCTCCCGCACTTTGAATCGCCCCTCCAAAAAGAAGTAGTTTCTCTGTGAGCGTGGTTTTACCAGCATCCGGGTGGGAAATGATTCCAAAGGTTCGTCTCTTCTTAATTTCTGAAGCAATACTCATGTGCGTAATTTGTTGGGGTGCAAAGTTAAGCGATTTAAGGGATTATGGAAATCCGAAAGAGGACTTTCACGATCAAATTTTATTTACTAGTTTCAATTCAAACTTATGCGAATGAAATACGATATTACGATTCTGACCGATCATCGATACGTGCAACCAGAAATCATTGATGCGTATACCCAAAATGTCCTGGACGAAGATCGCTTGCTGCGCGAAGCATGCGAGCGCAGAGGGATGATCGTAAACCGCACCAATTGGGACGATCCTAACTTTGATTGGACGACCACTCGCTTCGTGATATTTAGAACTACCTGGGATTATTTCGAACGGTTCCCAGAATTTTCCTCTTGGTTGGATCGTGTTAAGAAACAAACTCGTTTAATCAATTCGCAGTCACTGATTTATTGGAATCTGGACAAAAAATACCTCTTGGAATTGGCGTCAAAGGGTGTTCGAATTCCTCCGACACACTATATCGCAAAAGGATCTTCGCGAAGTTTGCATGAGCTAGTCCAGGAAACCACTTGGGAGACGCTCATTTTAAAACCCGCTGTTTCTGGGGCGGCGAGACATACGTATAAAATAGATCGCGACATGGTATCGGAGTATCAGGAGGTTTTCGAAAAATTAATTACTGAGGAGAACATGATGTTGCAAGAATTTCAAACACAAATTGCCTCGAAAGGAGAAGTTTCATTCGTGCTTTTCGGAGGGAAATTCAGTCACGCCATTCTTAAAAAAGCCAAGTACGGAGATTTTCGCGTGCAAGATGATTTCGGTGGATCGGTGCATCCTTATACTCCTACGGCAGACGAAATAGCTTTTGCAGAAAATGCATTAGCCGCATGTCCTGAACTTCCTGTTTACGCGAGGGTTGACGTCTTTTGGAACAATTCTGATGAACTGGTTCTAGGAGAGTTGGAACTAATTGAACCCGAATTATGGTTTCGTAAAAGTACGTCAGCAGCCGATCAATGTGCGGAAGCGTTGGAGGGTGTCATGGAAAAAGTTGGTTCATAGATCGACGAGGATTGTAACCTGTTCAAATGATCACCAGATGGCACTACTCCATAAAATTCAGTGTCTTTCGTGGCAATAATTAAGTTTGTTACACAAATTTCCGATCGATAAACTTGGAGTTTAGCAAACGTGCCACTGCCATATAGTTCACCTTGAAAGTGATTTTATCGCCTACCTTGAAGCGCTCCTTGCCGTTTGCGTCTTTGTTCAAACCGATGTCAACTACGGTCATGTCCGAAGTGATGCCAACGAATTCAATGTCTTCGTTCACTGCCGTTATGTCTTCTTTGTTTACGTCCAACATCCCAAAATCCAAGATTGCTTTGTTCGAATGTTCACCAAGATCAACATCAGAAGGATCCGTTGCATGTCCAACATTTGCACCACTGATAATACCTTCTGGAACCAAGCTCTTTTCCTCCAGTTCGATAATGTTTGCTTGAAACTCAAATGTGTCCGTGTTCAAGTCGAGAAACTGTTCGTTTTTTAGTGGACTCACACCGAAAAATGCAGCTTCACCTACCCGAAAGTGATTGATGTCTTTTGGAATCATCTGATTTTCGAGCATGTTTAGTGTGATCGAAGTACCACCAGAAATCAGCGGGAGGTTGCGATTGAATTTTGCAGCAATCAATTCTTTGTAGAGGTACAATTGCATCATTTTGTCGTACGAAGGTTCTATACCGTACATACATCCCAGATTAGAGCCAATTCCGATGACATCAATGTGCTGTAAACTAAATATCTTCTCATAGAAGTCCATGAGATCTGCACGATTCACACCTTCCCGCAATTCACCCAATTCGATCATAATAATCACTTGATGAATTTTGCCCCTCTTTTTGGCTGCATCGTTCAAAGCTTGAATGGTCGAGTAGGAGGTGTTTAGTGAAATGTCTGCATACGTAACAACATCTTCCGCATAGACGGCTGCAGGTGGTTTGATATAGATCGTTTTCATGTTCGGATTGACACGTCGCAGGTTTTTAAGACTGGTCAATCGAGAATCTCCGACAGAGTTTATTTTTGCAATGGTTTGACTGTCGAGTACGTTTTTGAGGAACTCTTCGTCACCAGAAAAGACTTTTGTGATCAAACTCCATTGAATGCCTTTGGATTCAAAATAATCACTTAATCGACGAATATTTTGTTTGATTTTATCCGTATAGATAATTAATTCTGCCATTCTAATTGTTTGTAATTTTTCTTGGAATACGCTCGGGTAAGCGCGTTAAAAGTTGGTAATTTAATAAGCTGGAAAAGTCGCTAAAGGAGTCTACCGTAATAGATTGTTCTTGTTGCGTTCCAATGAGAACTACTTCGTCATCGACGGCAATATTCTCGACATTTGTGACGTCAATGGTGAGCAAATTCATGTTCACCGTTCCAATAACATCTACTCGTTTCCCTCTAACAAGGGCTTTTCCACGATTACTTAAAGCGCGACTAAATCCGTTCGAGTAGCCAATAGGAACCGTAGCGATTTTCATTTCAGATTCTGAGAGAAAGCTCATTCCGTAACCAATGAATTCGCCTGCTTTGACCGATTTAAGACTCATGATACTACTTTTCCAGGTGATGACGCGCTTTAACGGATCATCCATCGATTGCATGCGAGAGAAATAGGCCATTTTAACTTCTTTACTAGGCCAGAATCCATATTGTAGAATTCCTACACGGACCAAGCTTCCAATAGTTTCAGGATAATTAATGATTCCTGCTGAGCAGGCAATGTGTGCGTTCGCGTAATTGATTTCACGACGATCAAAGTTGGATTTTACCTCATTAAATAGGGTAAGTTGCCGCTGAATTCTGAGGTAGTTGGAGATTTCTTCTGCTCCTGCGAGGTGTGTGCAGATTCCTTCAACCTGGAGATGCTTTTTGTTCTTTTCAACAAAATCAATCATTTCATCCCATTCAGAAGCTTCAAAACCTGTACGATTCATTCCTGTTTCGATTTCAAGGTGCACCCGAAAAGGGCTTCCCAGATTTTTAGCAATCGCTGTACCTTCTTTAAGACGCTGCATTGTGAAGACATAACAATCGATTTGATGTTCAATTGCCCAAAGTAAATCCACGTTATGAATGGCGCCCATTATGATCAAACGATCGAAGGAAATTCCTGTGTTAACTACTCTTCGGGCCTCTTCCGAATTAAATACAGCAAAGCTTCTGACATCGAGTTCGGCAAGCATTGGTACGAAATATTCGATGCCATGACCGTAGGCATTTCCTTTCACCACCGAAACAAATTCGCAGGTATCCCCAATAACGGAGCGAATGAATGCGACATTTTTTTGCAGTGCCGATTTATTGAGTTCGATAGCTGAAAATGTACTCATTGTTGCGCCTGTTTAAGGAGGTGTAAAAACATGTTTCGACCCGAAGTAATTAGTACATCTGGAAAATCGTAATCAGGATTGTGAAGCGCTGGACAATCCGTTCCTGCTCCAAGTCCAAACATGGCTCCTTTGAATTTTGCAGAAAAAAGTCCGAAATCTTCTCCCCAGGGGAAGGGGGCTTCCCGTTTTGTTAGCGGAAATTGGCACTCTTGTGCAGCCACAGCGATCATTTCAGCACATGCTGGATCATTGTAGATGGAAGCGAACGAATGCGACCATTGTATCTCGTAGGGAATGCTGTATTTTTCGGACAGATGATCGAGGAGACTTAAAAAATGTGTTTTGAGTCGCTCCATAGAAGCGTTGTTGTGCGTTCTTAAAGTGAATCCCGCAGTACCCGAACCCGCTGAAATTCCAAAATCTTCGGTGCCAATGTTGATGAAAATCGGGGTAACGATCGAAAAATCTTCACGGTTTGGGTCCGTTTGGTTGTTGGTAATAGCGGAAAGTTCTATTTCGCTAACAAAATACGCTGGATTATGTCCTTTCTGTGGTTCCGCTGCATGCGAAATCTTTCCGTGAAAAGTAATTGTGGCACTTACGACAGCAGGTGTGATCTCGTGGGGTTTGACATGGATGGAATGCAATTCTGCACCTGGTAAATTGTGTAATGCGAAGACATAATCGACCGTGACCAATTGCTTGAAAATCGGGTTGGAAAGCACGGAAATGGCACCTTCGCCGTTCTCTTCTGCGGGCTGGTAGACCAGAAATACGTCGCCTTTAGGAGGATGCGCTTCTAGTTCTAATGCAACGGAAAAAAGAATGGTCATGTGTCCATCATGTCCGCATTTGTGCGAAATATTCGGATAAATGGACTTGTAATCAAAGGTGTTAATTTCCTCAATAGGTAACGCATCTAGCTCACAGCGTAAAAGCACTTTCTTTCCTTGCGATGTGCCAGAGTATTGCACGAGAAGTCCTGTTTCGCCGAGCAGTTGGCATTCAGCGGATGGACAGTGTTCCCGAAACAGTTCATAGAGATATTGGGTTGTTTTAAATTCACTACCTGAAAGTTCAGGGTTTTTATGGAGCACTCTTCTAAGTGCGATAAGTTGATTTTCTGTCATTTGAAGCGTTTACAACGCGTTGTTTTTATTGCCATTTTCTCTGTCGAGAGGCAAGGTTAGCGTTTGAGTCGCATTTCGAGGTATGGGTTCGTAAATCCTAGTTTTTCGTATAGGAAGCGTGCTGGATTGTCCTTTTCAACATGAAGTGCGATGTCTCCTTTACACGATTTGATGGCACAGGTCATCAATTCTTTCCCAAATCCGCGACCGCGATATTTTCCGTCCACAGCAATGTATACGAGGATGTTCTCAGGAATGTAGCCGGACATCCCCGTTTCGTTGATGACAACCGCGCCCGAGATTTTATCTTCGAAAAACTGGACAAGGACACAGCCACCAGCATTTTCAAACACGTAATTGATGGCTTTTTGGATGTCTTCCTCCTGGTCGCCGTATTGTTCCAAATGTTTGAAGAGGAAATGACTGATTTCACCGTTACTAACCAGGCTCGTTGGGCCTGAGTACTTGTTCAGTAGTTTGTATTTCAAATCTTCTTTCACTGGAATCATACTAAATTGTTTTTATAGAAATTAAATTAATTATATACCATTATTCTATTGAAAAAGCCATTATACCTCCTTTATTGGTGATACATGACGCTCAGAAAATAAAATAGTTCGTATAGAAACAAAATTAAGAAAAATAAAGCGATTTTTCTTCGAAATTGGGGGTTTCTCTTGTTGAATGAAGGAGCGTTACTCGTTAAAGTCGTCTTTCTCAGATGCAATTTTTACCTCTGGAGTAAGCATTGGGGCGGCATCGAGATCATCTACTTCCATAAATGCGACGAGTAAAGACAAGGATTGTTGCAGGTCGACCAATTCGCGTTCTGGAAGTGATTTTAATTTCTTTTCTAATTTCTCATGGAGTACACCTGGAATGCTAAGAATCGATTTTTCTCCCAGAGCCGTTAAATAGATATACACCGAACGGCGATCACCTTGATTGGGAAGTTTCGCGAGGTACCCTTTCAGTTCCAGGCGCGCTATTATTCCGGTAACGGTGCTTGGGTTCAGTTTGAGATGTTGTCCGATTTCTTTTGCCGTGGCTCGATACGCTTCTTGCGACTTGAGATAATTCAAGCACAAATATTGTGGAATACTTAGACCGTATTCTTTTTGGATGCGTTTGCTTTCTAAGTTGACTGAGCGAACAATTTTACGAATGCTAATGAGTATTTCGGCATATTCCATGTGCCCAAAGATAGAAAATCACGAAGACTTGGTTTGGGTAAAATGGCCAATCAATGCGTCGTTAATTCCATACGAGAAATACGATTAATAGTCATTTGGGTCGTGCATCATCCGAAACCATTCTGTTCCGTCTAGCAAGATACGCTCCAGATAATCGTAGTCGAGTAGTGGCGATACGAATTGTAGGGTGAGTATTTCGTCTCTGCGCATGGGCTGGGTGACTTCTTCTCCGCCGACGAGTTCGAAAGCTGATCCGCAGGAGCCTGATGCTGGTTCGAGTCGACCTCCAGATATAAACTGTATTTCGGAATACGTCAGTGTCAAATGGGTTTCTGTATATGCGTACCTGCCTGATTCATAGATAATGCTGTCGCTGCAGTCCATTTGATTGTGGTTGTACCGGAAGGTGCCGTCTTCGAAAAACTGGTAATTGGAACTCCAGCCAGAGCCAACGACAGGAATTCCTTGCCAAACGCCAATTATTTCTCTTTCTTCGTGGTTGGTGTTTGCGTCGATTGTTTGTTGAAGCGCCAGGAATTCATCCCAAATACGCTGGTTTTCCTCCATCAAATAGTAGTGATTGAAAGGCGCGCCGCAGTCTTTGTTGTGCAATTGATGAACAATTTCTCCTTCGATAAAATAACTTCGAAATTCTTCCAAAGTTGCTTTTTGGGGATCGAAAAATTCCGAATCTTCATTTTCTATCATGGCAAGAGAATCATAGTAGATCGGGCGATTGTACTCCAATGTGCGCTCTATCACAAAACTTAGGTCATAATCCAGTAAATAATACTCAGTGAGGGATTGAAACATTTCTCCGTAATAGTGAACCATTATTTTTTCGGGACCGTCTGGTCCTTTGTAAATGCGGGCGACCGCCCCTTCTGTAGAGGCATCAAGGGGCACTTCAATGATTTCGTTCCATTCGTGGGTGTGCGTAATTCGACTGAAATTCTCTCGGATCGTTTTTAATTCCTCTTGCATAAATTCGTTGACTGCGAGATCTTCGGTATCCACAAACTCTTGAAGTAACGAATCTTGAGACCGTGCAACCAGCGACAACCCTAAAAAATGCAAGACAAAAAACGTCAAACGTAGCGAGCGTGAAATTTTCAAGTTTCGACTTTTCATAGTACTAGTATCGGCGGATAAAATGAATTTCCAAGATACGAAAAGGAATGAAAATGAGTGGTTTTAATCGACGAGATGTATTTGTTGGCTCAATCTGGAAGCGATTCGCATTTGACAGCGTGTTGATCGAGCAATTGAATCAAATCATTTTCATGCAATTGATCGCGAAACTCTACGCGTAGCACTTTATCGATATCTTCCGTATCCACATGCCATCTAAGAATGTTCGGATGCATGTTTAACACGTTTTCAATGGATTGGACGTGGCGATCGCTCATGAGATCTGTTTTAAGAACATGTACCTTCATGACTAGCATTTCTTTTTGGATTGTTTCTTGAAATTGTCCACTGATGCATCGTAGGTAAACACTTCATGCAAGGGAACATCAAATACGGTAGCGATGCGAAAGGCAATTTCCAGGGTGGGGGAATATTTTCCTTTTTCGATGGCAACGATGGTTTGACGGGTAACTCCAACTGCATCGGCCAGCTCCTTTTGTGTCATTTCGTCTTTAAAAAAACGGAGGGTTCGAATGTTGTTTTTAATGTGATCTTTACTCATGTTAAAACCCGTTTTTATAATAATACAACTTTGAAAGATCATCGATTACCCCTGAGGCAAATCCAAAGGAAAGCAAGGTGATAAACATGTAATGGACGGGGTATCCCATTGCGATCGGGATCAATGAACCTACAAATCCAATCATAAAAAAGTGACTACTGTTACGTGTACTTCGCAATTCGATCTGTTTGTCGTAATCGTCCATAAATTCAAGATCTTCGTCTTTGTGTATGGTTTTCATTATTCCATAAAAAATCAGATAGGAGAGAATTTTCAATGAAATTGTAACGCCCATCATCACCAACATAAATTTCCCCCAAAATTGAAGTTCTTCTATGTGTGGCAGGTTGATGTCTCCGTGAATCCCGAAAGTATAGACGACGTAGCCAATCATAATAAGGACAGTGGTGATCAAATTAAAGAGTGCCTTTTTTACTTGTAGTGACATAATGTGAGGTGTAAGTGTTTTTATACAGCGTGTTACTTAAATCAGACACAAAGTAAATAAAAAATTACTTAATGTAAAAAATATCATACATATAACTTTGAAAAAAAATCAGGCATTTATTGAATTCGCGTGCATGAATGTGGGGGAGATCCACTATTTCGTAGTTGGAATGGGAATTTTTACGTATTCAAAAGGTGCGATAAAAAAACTCCGACGCTCAGAAGAACGTCGGAGTTTGTATAGAACTATGGAAGTGTTATAGCTTCACAATTCGTTTGGTTCCAATAAGTACATCATTTGCATAGACGCGCACGAGATACATCCCTTTCGCAAAATCACCGTTCACCTCAATAGACGTGCTCTCTGAATAATTTTCGGTCGCTACCCGTTTTCCTGTAGCCAACTCGAAGATTTCAACGGTCACGTTCTGAGCATTTTCTGAAAGTGTAATGGTTACTGCGTCTACGAATGGATTTGGGTACGCTTCGAAAGACACGTTTTCAATTTCATTAAGTCCAATAGAAGGATCGAGTGAATCACGCACTACGAAATTATCGAAACCGGCTTCTACCAAATGACCTCCTGGCAAATCCATAGCACGGACTTTAATTTGCATGAAGGCTGTAGGTGTTACGAAATCCGAAACGTGGATATCGCGCATTGCCCAGGTGCTTTCATCTGGATCGTTTTGATCAGCGAAATCGATTTGAACAGTTTGTGTTCCGTTCGACAATTCAATGACCAATGAGTCGTTTGGAGTGCTTTGTCCACCGTCATTAAAGAACCAACGCTCGAAAGAGAAGTAGGGATCTTCGTAGGTGCTGAGGTCAAAGACAGGTGACGTCAAAATGGTTTCTCCATC
>JBNKGN010000120.1:0-8973 GCA_050289845.1 Crocinitomicaceae bacterium
GACAGAATGGTGGAAAAAAGAAGATACGGTCGTTGCGATAAGTATTACGAATGTTCCCTTTCCTGTGATGACTTTTTTAGGGATGAAAAAACGTCCCTTTGCCGAATTGGCGACTGAAAAAAAATTCAACAAGTGGAACAAACGCGCCAACAAATTTTCGGACATCACGGACAAATTCTTGTCGAAAAACCGTGAATACGCCTTGCTTTTCGTGCCTTCTTCGTCCTATTCTCCACAAAAAGTCCGATCCTTTCAAAAACAATTTCAGACGAATTATATCACGGTGTTACCGCTAGATTACGATGAAATTCAAGCCGAACTACAAGCAACCAATGAGCGTGAAACAGCCATTCTCGCTGCAATCAGTCTCGGGATCATTTTATTGGTTTTTTTCCTTTTTACGGGTTCGCTCCGAGGACTTTGGTTCATCTTCACGCTGACATGTTTCAGTCTCGCCCTAACCGTTTTGTTCGTCTATTTTTCGGGAATGATCTTTTCCATTCATATGGTTGCCATTCCTTGTATGCTGATCGTACTTTCCTTCACTGATTTAATGCATTTGCTCCACACCCAAAACACGCTGCGAAAAACGTGCGAGTCCGACAAAGAATTGCGCCGTGCCCTTGGAAAATCGCTTCACCGACCAATGCTGCTCACCTCGTTAACCAATATGATCGGATTTGTCCTGTTCTTACTACTGGCTAACAATAGCACACTCCGAGATATTTCGCTGGTCTCCATTACTGGAGTGCTTTTTGCATTTTTGGGTTCGCGCTTCGTGGCAATTCAAACATTACGTGCTTCCGATGACTTTTTTCCGAAAGGAACAGGAAAACGATGGCAGGTGCAGCACCAAAAGATCTTACAGAAGTGGTACCCAAAACGCAAGCGATTGTTGGCATTTTCCACAGGGCTCACACTACTTATTGGCTGGTTACTGTATCAAAACCTAACCTTGGGCAACGTACCCTTTGTAGTCGAAGGCAAAGCGCCCTCTTTCGAAGCGGCTAATGTTCTGAGCGATCATTTTTTTGGCGACAAAACAGCCTCTATACATTTCGAATTTGAACATTCCGAAGATTTTTGGAGGCCCGAAACCATGGATTATCTCGAAAAATTAGAAGGCGCAATTGAAACACATTTTCATCCGATCGTCGTTTCGAGTCCTACGGTTATTGCCAAGCGCTACCATCGCTTTGAACGTAGGGGACATCCTGGTGCGTACAGTCTCCCTGTTGATTACGACACACTTTTTAAAAGTAATACGCAACATTTTGGTGGTGGCGGTGTAATCAATGCGGAGGCACACAAAGCGCGGATTCAATTTAGCTTTCTCGATATTGCATTGGAGGAATCCTTGCAAAAAATGGATGCTTTGGAAAATTTTCTTGAGAAGAATTCACCCCCAGAAGGCGTCAAGGTAAAAGTGTTCGGACGCGCGTATTTGAATGATCACGCGACGCACAACTTCTCTCTGAATATCTTGTGGGGACTTCTGTTGAGTGTGCTTTTTGGTGCTGTTTTGACTTATCTTTTTGTGCGTAATACCCTGGTGTTTATTGCCACACTTATTGCCAATGCACTACCTCTTTTTATCGCACTATTGATGATGCACTATTTCGGAAGTGCGCTCAATCCCATTTCGCTGTTTTTCTTTACCGTAATAATGGGATTGTGCGTTGATGACTCCATATATTTGATTCTTCATAGCGGCTCCGAAAAACAGAATTCAATTTATCCCATCGCCATAACCTCTGTTGTTCTTGCCATTGGGTTTGCTGCGTTTTTGTTCTCTTCATACGCCTGGATTCGACCTTTTGGATGGGTTTTTCTTGTTGCAATTCTCGTCGCGTTTGTATTTGATGCATTTTTATTGGTGCTTTTCACCAAACGAAATAGTACTTTTGACAGCAATGTTTAATGCGATCTTTACAATATGGCTAGTGATTAATGTGCTCCTAATGGTGCATGTTATTCACGAGGGTATCCTTGTTTTAAATGCGCTTCGTAAGCAATCCAAAAAGACACCCGAAGCACAACGCTCTGATCTTCCAAAAGTTACCATTCAGCTTCCTCTCTATAATGAGAAGTACGTTATTGAACGTCTTTTAGATGCCGTTGCTGCCCTGGATTACCCTCAAGAACAACTAGAAGTTCAAATTTTAGACGATTCAACAGACGAGACTACGGAAGTGATTGAAGCGTACATTGAAAAAAATCGATCGCCTTTTCAATTGGTTCGCCGTGACAATCGTACAGGGTTTAAGGCAGGAGCACTTGCATACGGGTTGGAATTTGCGACAGGTGAATTTGTCGCAATCTTCGACGCCGATTTCATTCCCGCTCCGGACTTCTTAATGAAAACAGTTCCGCATTTTCAAGATCCCAAAGTGGGTGTTGTTCAAACGCGCTGGTTGCATATCAACGAAGATCAATCGATGTTAACACGTGCGCAGGCTTTGATGTTGAATACGCACTTTAGTGTAGAACAACTGGGAAGACACAACGCAGATGGGTTTATCAATTTTAATGGAACGGCAGGAATTTGGCGAAAATCGTGTATTGCCGATGCTGGAGGCTGGCATGCGGATACTTTAACAGAAGATCTCGACTTGAGTTTCCGTGCACAATCTAAAGGTTGGCGTTTTGAATACTTGTTTGACGTAGGCTCACCTGCCGAATTACCTTCAACGTTTGAAGCGTATCGCACACAACAATTCCGTTGGTCGAAAGGTGCCGCTGAATGTGTCCGAAAAAACTGGAAAATTCTCTGGAAATCTCCTGTGGCACTGAGTTCAAAAATCATGGGTTCTTTTCATTTGTTGAACAGTTCCGTGTATCTTCTGGTGGTGACGCTTTTACTATTAAGCCCCTTTGTGTTCTACGTTACTTCGGAAGACTTGGTCACCATTCCATATTACAAATACATGTTACCTCTTGGTCCAACCGTGAGTGCGTGTTTGTTCTGTATTTTCCTGGTCGGGAACCTGATCGGCTCAAAAAACATTGCAAAAACCCTGCTTTGGTATGTTCCATCTTTGTTTGTCTTTTTCTCTATGACAACTGGGATTTCGCTGTATATGAGTTACGGTGTAATTGAAGGATACATTGGCAAAAAATCGCCGTTTGTGCGAACGCCAAAATTCGGAGAGCAGAACATTCAGAAAAAAATCAAACGTGGCTACGATTATAAAAAAGAAGACAGTATTAAACTTCTTGAGTTTGTTTGTTGGGGCTATGGAATTTACTGGTTGTACATGGGAATCACCATTTTGAACCCAATGATTATCGCGTATTCATTGATTTTATTGACTGGATTTTCCTTATCCTTGTTCTTTAAAAATCGAACGTTTCAGTGGCGTTAATTCAAAAATATGCTTCTTGGGTACTGCTGCCCGTTGCCGCCATTCTTTATTACTTTTTCGCCTTCAAAATCGAGCGAACGGATCACATATTCCTGTTCACAGGATTCGGCTTGCTCCTACTACTCAGCATTGGCATCTATCTTCGCACGCGATGGCAACATTGGTCCTTGTTGTTCGGAATTGGACTGCTCTTTCGCTTGTTATTCCTTTTCGCACAACCACATCTCTCCGATGATTTTTACCGATTTACATGGGACGGAGAATTGATCAAAGATGGATACCCCGTTTTTGGTTTTGTTCCTTCTAAGTTTGAAAAAAATGTCTCACATGAAGACGCTCCCAAGTACGAAGGACTTTTAAATGCGCACTCAGAAGCATTTCCTTCGGGAATGAATTCGAAAAATTATTACTCCATTTACCCTGCAATCAATCAGTTCATTTTTTATACCGCTGCGTTGATGGGACAACCGAATAATGGAAATTTAATCGTTATACGTTTGTGGATCTTGCTGGCAGAAATAATTTCCTTCTTTGCCCTACGTGCACTGCTTCGGAATCAGCAAAAAGAAGCGCTTTTGGGAATCTATTGGCTCCACCCTTTGATCATTATTGAGTTGACTGGAAACCTGCATCTTGAAGCATTGGCAATCGCGTTTATTGTCTTGGCATTTTACTTCGCTTTAAAGAATCAGATGTTGGCAACCGCTCTTTCCGTGGCACTCGCAATTATGACCAAATTGACCCCGATCCTATTATTGGGTGCCTTTTACAAAGACCGAAAATTTACCCAGTGGTTTCTTCTATGTGCTGTGAGCATCCTTCTGACAATAGGACTTTTTCGAACGGTGGTCGATTTTGAAACCATGGGCAATTTTGGCGGAAGCGTAGGACTCTTTTTTGCCTGGTTCAACTTCAATGCAGGTCCGTATTTTCTTGTTCGCGACGTGGTTTTACTGATTTCAGGCGTAGACATCTCCGCGACCATTAGCCTCGTTTTCCCCGTAGTAACCGTTGCTATTGGCGCTTATATTGTGTTTATAAAAAAGACCGACGCCGTGACCACGCTCCTTCTTTTGTTTACGACTTACTTTCTCTTCTCACCGATTGTTCATCCCTGGTACATCACTGTATTAATTCCCCTGGGAATCCTTTCTCAAAAAATTTATCCAATCCTTTGGTCGTGCTTAATATTCGGAACCTATCTGGCCTACGGTGCTACTTTTGAACATCCACTTTGGTGGGTTCACACTGAATATACGCTGGTAATTGTGGTACTTTTCCTGGAATTACGCGGAACCAATACGTGGATACAAAAACTGCAAAAAAACTGTTTTTCCGTGCCGAAAGACCTTGTTAAATAGTTCTTAATAAACCAATTGTGGCACAACTGTTGTCCTTGGCACCAGCATTAAAACGAATAAAAACTACTTATGAAACATGTATTACTTGCTTTCGGACTAACACTACTAAGTCAAGCCGTATTCGGTCAAAATATCAACGATCACAAAGTATCCTTCCATTACGTTCAATTGCCATTGATCAAGATAGATCCGCAATTCGAACACTATAACGTCACGATAGAACACGCATACAATCAAGCCAATGCCGACAGTATCGCACAATTTGAAGCCCAGGAAATGGCAGCAATGAATTTGTTCAAAACAGAAGTGGCGCGCTATTACCAACAACGAGATTCTCTGGACAAAATACATCTGACACACCTTTCGACCTGGGAGAAAAACGTAAATGCTGGCGTCACTAATGCAGATGGAACACCATTGGAACGACCTACACCACCACAATATCCAATGGCGCCAAGCTATCCGAATTTGCAAGCACCAATCCTACACTCAGAATATTCAGAGGATGACGTGCAACAACGGATCCAGCTTGCAGGCTACGAAAAAGGTTCCAATGAAATCGAAGTGACGATCACCATCCACCCGATTCGCAATATGCGCGTTGTAACAACAAAAAAAGGAACGGGTACCGCGACAACTTACTCGTACACCACACGCTATATTCTGCCAATCGCGCTTAAAGTAGTTTCACCAACACAAGGAATTTTAGTAGACACAACCCTTTTCGAAACGGAGCAATCGTATAAAATGCGTGATCAAAAAAGCCAGTATGACCATGAACTTTACATGATGGAAAACAGAGAAGTTTTCTTTCGTGAATTAGAAGCCTACGCACGTGCTCAAGCTTTAACGCGCACCAACAATTATTTAAACAGTCAATTCGGATTCGTCGAAAAAACGCGCGTAACGGAAATCTATTCGGTAAAGTCCTTTAAAGGGTACGATTACACAGATGTGACGAATGCGTTTACGAAAACCAATGCCGCCCTACAAGCAATTGGTAATGATCGGGATCGCTCGGATGCAAGGGATGCCATTCAAGATGCTATGAACGCGATAAAAGGAATTTTGGAAGAATCCAATCTCAGTGACAACAAATCGCGGATTAACGATAAAATTACGGCCATGCTGCAGTGCAATCTCATCGAATTGTACATTTGGCAAGCTGAATTCGACAAAGCAGAAGCGACCAAAAACATAACACTTAATAGTGGCGAAGGTAAAGCCAAGCGCCATTTACAAGATCAAATCGGGTTTTATGCCGATCAGCGCAAACGTTGGGAAGCAAATTATTAAACATTGATCAAAAAAAAATCCTGTCACAAACGCGACAGGATTCTTTTGACATGAATCGCCTTCAAGCAATAAGAAAATAGGCGATAAAAAGTATATTTAACGTAGTACTTACTGTTCCTGAGATCATTACATAACGCATTGGCGCCACAGCCAATAGCAAACTTAGTGTGATCATTGTTGGAATAACAATCGCGATCAAGGAGGCTACGTGCTCCACGCCACCTAATCCTACGGCAAGCCCTCCGGTACATCCAACCAACAACAATACCGCGCTAATCAATCCAAATCTATTGAACTCCGTGTTCTTAGAAAAGATAACCTCTCCAGATGATTCTCCTTCCTGTATTCCCTGTTCCATAACTGTCTGTTTTATTAATGTATAAGACAAAATTGCACGAATTAAAACGCTGATACCATGACGGTTTTTATCAAAAAACATGAGTAATGTCATATTTTGGAATACAAGTATTCCTTATGTTCTCTTGCGAAAATTGCTCCTGAATTCCTTATATTTACTTTCATTCGTTAAACTAGAACTATGAAAACAAATCTCTCAATGCTGATGTTCTCAGGATGTCTCCTTGTTTCTGGAACGTTATCAGCACAGCAACATCAAAAAAAATCCTTCCCTGCTCAAGAGGTTTCGAAAGAAACGGTGATGCAACATGGAACACTTCAAATTAACGCGAAAGAAGCAAAATACTTTATCCTCGATGAGGAAGCACTGCTAGCACAGTTGGATGGGATTGCCTACCGAGAAGACGGCATTGGATTTACGGCATCGATCGATTTTCCACATCCCGATGGAAGTTTTCACCCTTATTTAGCAAAAGCGAATCGAACCATCCACCCAGATTTGACGAGCCGGTTTCCTGGGATTCACTCGTTTGATGGAAACGGAAGCAACGGAGAATTTGCGAAATGGGACATTACCGAGCATGGTTTTCATGCCATGATTTTCGTGCCTGGACAATCCACTATTTTTATCGATCCAGCCATTCAGGGCAATGATACGTATTACATTGTCTACACCCGTGAGAACTTTGATACGGACAAAATGCGCGATTGCCAATTCAACAGCGATTTGGAAGACTTGAACACCGATCTCGAACCTGTAAGTGGTGAAAAGTTGACTTTTGGAACATGTGAATTGCGCACTTATCGCCTGGCAGTAGCGGCAACGGGAGAATACACCAACTTTCAAGGTGGAACAGTTGGAGATGCACTTTCAGCACAGGTCACTACAATGAATCGTGTGAATGGTGTTTACGAAAAAGATATGGCAATTACCATGGAAATTATCGCGAACAACGATCAACTCATTTATACATCCACGGGATCCGACCCTTACACGAACGGAAATCCAAATGCAATGATTGTCGAAAATCAAAACAATGTTACCTCTGTAATTGGAAGTGCCAACTTTGATATTGGTCACGTTTTCGGAACCAACAGTGGTGGTTTGGCAGGACTTGGCGTTGTTTGTTCTAACAGTCAAAAAGCAGGAGGTGTTACGGGAAGTTCTGCTCCAATAAATGACCCTTTTGACATCGACTACGTAGCCCACGAGATGGGACATCAATTTGGTGCGAACCACACTTTCAACAATTCTTGTAGTGGTAACAGAAACAGTTCAACAGCGGTGGAACCAGGAAGCGGTTCGACCATTATGGCTTATGCAGGAATTTGTAGTCCGAACGTTCAAAACAATAGCGACGATCATTTCAGTGGCATCAGCCTGGAGGAAATTGGTATCGAAATTCTAAGTAGTGGACACCAATGCGAATCAATTTCTGCCTTGTCAAATAATGCTCCCGTAATTGTTTCCACAACAGGAAATTCGGTAATTCCAGCAAGTACACCTTTTGCCTTAACTGCTGTTGTTACGGATGCAGACGGCGACCCATTAACCTACAATTGGGAACAAATGGACACGGAGATCAGTTCCCAGCCACCAGCAGCATCTTCCAATGGAGGTCCGAACTTCAGAAGTTGGCCGTCAAGCACAGAAGATACCCGTTATTTCCCTCGATTGTCGGCAATTAAAAATAATGGACCTTTTACATGGGAACGCATTTCAGACGTATCAAGAACGATGGATTTCCGTGTGACCGTGCGAGACAATTCTCCAGGCGCTGGCGGTTGTAATGATCATGAAGACCTGACAATTACAGTAGATGGTAATAGCGGACCGTTTTTGGTAACGTATCCAAACGATCTTGGTCTTATTTGGTATGAAACACAATCGAGAACGGTTACCTGGGATGTTGCCGGAACAGACGGCGCACCAGTAAATTGCAGCACTGTCGATATTTTCTTGTCTACCGATGGTGGAAATACCTTCCCATTCACATTGGCAACAGGCGTACCAAACGATGGTGCTGAAACGATCACAGTTCCTGGTGAATTCACGAACATTGCGCGTGTAATGGTAATGAGCTCAGAAGGCACCTTCTTCGATATGTCGGATCGTAACTTTATCATTGCTGAATTTTTCGCAGGTTTGGAAGACGTCGTAAATGGTGGCGTGGAAGTATTCCCGAATCCAACCAACAATGCCGTGAATATCCGTTGGGAAGAGAACGTTTCTCAAATTCAAGTAACCGACGCACAAGGCAAAATCTTACGAACGTTGGACGTTGCAGGAATGAAAGAAACTTCCGTTGAACTTTCAGGTGTTAGTGCAGGTATGTACTTCGTTCAAGTGATTAGTGACGAAGGGCGTTCCGTTCATCAATTAATCAAAAATTAAGAAGAAAGGCTGTTGGAAACGACAGCCTTTTTCATATAATTCGTGCGAAAGTGCGTCTCTGGCACTTCTATATTCGAATAAATCCTAAATTTGTTACTCATCGTTTCACATGGAGGAACAGAAAAAGATAGCGGTAATTGGGGGAGCTAGTTGGGCTACTGCTCTGGTAAAAATCCTTGGAAACAATGTTCCTAAGGTG
>JBNKGN010000121.1:0-8848 GCA_050289845.1 Crocinitomicaceae bacterium
GATCCATTGAGAATATCCAAATCGATCTTCCCGTCTCCTTCCAGGCTATCACTTTCGTGGTGGATCACCACGTTATAAAGTTCGTGAGGCAAATAATATTTAACTACTAATTGTGGCCGACGTCCAACAACGGCACTTTCATCCGAATAAAACGTCGCACCCGATGTCCCTGCGTAACTTTCATTATTTACTTGAATGGACCATCCGTAATTCGTTATTTGTCCATATACCATTCTTTGAACCATCGCTTTCACATCCATATAAACCGTATCGCCAACGGTTGAATAACTGGAAGAAAGATCACCTGAAAGATCTGATATTGTTGGCTGATCCGTTGATTTCACCACCGTTTCTATCCAACTAGACTTCAATAGTCGCATTCTCCATGGGTTCGAGCCACTCACAGTCCCCGTGTGGACCATCTTTAATTCCGCCGAATAAACAATCGCATTCACAGGAATGGAACTTACATCAAACTCAATAAAAGATCTTCTATACGTTGGAATCCCTCGGGCAACTAGAGTAGACACATCAAATGTCGTATCGTTGTAGTTAAAAGCTTGATTACTTCGAATGTTGGCGCACTTAGTAGTAGCAATCGTGGTTTCACTCAATGTCTGCGCGAATAATCCCTGCACGAAACACAAAGCACATATGAACAAAACATTTTTTGTGACTTTCTCTATCATTGCCTAATTATTATAGTTCGAAATGATCATTGGTAAATTCGCACCTTGATAGTTGCGAACTTGCGTCTCAACTCTGTAGCTCCCAGCGCTGTCTACTTCGTAAAATGGAACATCCAACTGATTCCCTGAAAGCATCGCACTATCCAAAGCTTCTTGCTTCGTAAATTTCTGCATCATCAAGGGGTAATCCGTTCCTGTCTGATATATTGTCACTACCAGTTCTCCGAAAAAATCCGTATCGTTTAGATAAACATCAACATGCAACACGTCAACCATCGCCGTCGAATCCAATGGGTCGACTTCATTAGTCAAACTCAAACTAACCGATGCCGAGTCTAATTGCGCGAAAAGTCCATTGGAACAAAATGCAATCGCTACAAGCACGATCCACTGCTTTAATTTTGTCTCCCCAATTTTGGATGTAAATGCTGTCATTTTTTCAGTTTTAATAGTGAACACATTTTTATGTTCTACAAAACTATAGTGGAAAAGCAGACGTGTCAATACGGGATAGCCCGTGTTTTCATACGGGATACCCCGTGTTTTTTTTATGCTTTTTTGAATTTCGATGGACTAGAATGGAAATTGACGAAAAAAAATACGCGAATCATGCCTTGCAAACATCCTGCAAACTTTGCATTTTAAAGTGGATTCCCCATTCTTCTCAAGAACACCAACATTATTGTAATCCCAAAATGATAAATAGGCGTTCAAATTAAAAAATTATTGAGTATTTATACCTGTTAAAATAGGTAATTGTTGCAATTTGATTGCGTATAAAAACGCATACAATTTGACCACTATCAACTTTCCTGAACGCGTTTAAGCGGGGTGTAATAGATCGATTTCTCCCCATGTTCTGCCTGATACTCTTCAAAAAACTTCGCGTAAAAAGCGATTCGATCTTGGCACTTCGTCCGCGCAAAGATATCTGACCCATGTTTCGATGCCGTATTTTCAGCAATGGACAGTTTGTCCGCAATCTCTCCGTAACTAAGTCCTTGCATGATTAATTTGGCCACTTGCATCTGGCGGTTCGTTAGGTTGTAATCGCTTAAAAGAACATACGACTTGCTAGGCACTGAACTTTTACGCACAACAATCGTCGTAGTAACCATCAAGGCAAAAAGGAGATTCAATATGATCAGCATTCCAGAAATGCTACCCATGAAAAGCAACACAATGAGAACGACAGAGATAAAGACAAACGAAACCACTAATTTCTGAAAGAAAATCACCTTAATTGGATTGTTCCGTGTCCGCAAGTGGATTAAAAGTAGATTTGAACCGAACAACACCATCCCTGTCAACCCCAAAACGCCTATTTCTGGGTGATCCAGACCAACGAAATCCACGCAAAAAAAATAAAATAGCAGGTCGAAAAGTGCGGCTATTAGAATCAACTGAAGCGCACCAAATCGTTTTTTTACTTGTTTGCTCAAGATATTCGTTGGGGCACAGTTGTTCAAAATAAGTTGTACCAGCGCATACGATCCCATGAGAATGGTGGCGATAAGATAGATAGGAGATTGACTTAAATGCTTTAAACCAAGAAAAATGAAAAAGTTGAAGGATATTACGCTTCCTAACGGCCAGGCGATTGTGCTTATTTTCAAAAAAGCATAGCTCCCCGCATTCCAATAAGTTATTATCAGTAATAAATAGACGCTTCCAAGTATGGAGAAAACGAGAGGTAGGTTTATCATATTTACCAGTTATGAAGTACTCTCTTTGAGACCAACATAATATTAATGATCAACGAGTGATGCATTCTGAAAAGTATACAAGAATCTTTGTTCGTGCGAACGCCTCACTTTCACTGTGACATATTCGTCCGGCATAATTATTGGAATCCTATTCTTGTTTTTTTAGCAAATGCGCCGTCGACATTCCTTCATTCGACAATTCCCGCCTGATATGCGTACATAACCATGCCTACCGTTGATCTAGCTTTCAATTTCACACGTAAATTTTTCGCATGCCCCTCGACGGTTCTTGGACTGATACTCAATGCGTTTGCAATATAATCGTGGGGATAATCCTGACAAATCATTTTTAAAATCTCCAACTCTCTTGCACTTAAAGGAATGTTCGCTTTAATGGTTTTGGGTTGAAGTGAATGCTCAAGTAGTACACGCGAAACTTCATTTCCAAAGTAATTTTCCCCCTTGAGAACAATCGATACACCACTAGAAAGTTCCTCAGCAGAAATCAATTTCGAAACATAACCATTCGCTCCTGCCTTCATCATACGCTGGATGGCACCGTATGTTGTCTGAAAACTCATAATAAGTACGCAAGGTTTCGGTTTCATTTTTTTGATTTGTATCAATATCTCTCTTCCATCCACCGCACCCATATTAACGTCAAGAATAACTAAGCTCACTGGTTTTTCTTTCAATAACGCAAGCGCGTTTTCACCGTTATGGGCAAAACGAAAGGCAAATGCATTTTTCCGTGCCGAATTGAGCATGGTCGCAATCCCTTCACAAACTGCTGGATGGTCGTCCACAATCAGAATTTCAGTTGTTATCTTCATACACTTTAAATGATAATTGAGTACCGTGTTCTTTTGAGCTCGAATAATCGTGCTCCGCCGCAATTGCCATCAATCGATGGTATAAATTCCCTACTCCCATTCCAGTAGTTGTTTCTTGTAAATCAAACCCTATCCCATCGTCTTTCAGATGAATGAACACTCCCTCTTCCAACTGCCGCAATTCAATCCGTACATGGCTCGCTTTCGAGTGTTTCAAGCTATTTCGCACAAACTCTTGAATGATTCGTAGTATTTCTAATGCAACGCCGTTTTCTTGAAAATGTAACAAAGTGCTACCGTGAATTTCTATAGGGATCGTTGTTATTCCTTCGAATGTTTGCCGCAAAATTTGATCAAAAGACCGATGAATAAGGTAACTCGGAGTGCTATCGGTGATAATTCCATTTAACGTGTGTAATGACCGATCGATTCCCACATTTATTTTGACAATTAGTGCGAGTAGTTCTACGGAAATTTCGTAAGATTCCAGCGCCGAAAGTTGCATTCTGACCCCCAAAAGTTCTTGCGCCAAACCATCATGCAGCTCTCTTAATATACGTTGATTTTCGTGCAAACGTCCTTTTTCATAAGCTTCTTGAATTTCGGGAGAGACGGAGCGATACGCAGAAGAAATTTCCATTGGATGAGAATTGAATGATTACATCGTTACCGCGAAGTACTGTGCCTTTCACAAAACGTCTTTGTCTCCTCTTACGAGCTACGCCAACCACCGCAAATTCGCTGGGGGCAAGAGCGGAATTTTGAAACGCAATACCTGAAAAGGGAACCGTAATTTTGTCTACGGGATTACGGGGAAAGAACCAAACAATTGGTTATAAAGCGGTTATAGACTCACGAAGCCCGAGTTTTTTTTATTGCTTTTTTCGGTCAGAACAAAATTTCTCTCTGAGACAATGAATGATCGACGCGATTTACGCGTCCCCTATTCACTAAAAAGAAGACAATAGAACCTCTTTTTGATCGCCTTTAACTGTCAAATTGTTGTAGGACGTAAGATTCTCTTTCAGGATCAAATGAAGCGCTTTTTTAAATTTCTCCAACCAATTTTATCGAAAAACACGGGATATCCCGTATGAAAACACGGGATATCCCGTATTGACTTCCGTTGAAAAGCGTCGCAACTTTGTAAAAGCTTCTTGGATCAACGATCCTACGAACAGAAAAACGGACCCAATCATGAAATACGCATTGCTCGTATCAACACTTTTTGTTACGCTAGTTTCTTCGGCGCAAAACAATTTACAGGAGTACGCATTGAAGCGATCACTCAAACAAGATGGATTGCATTTCGTCTTTACTGTTATGGAATCTGACGCCCGAGGCGTGCGCAATTACAATACAACCAAATTTTACTTCTGGCTCAAAGCACAAAAGGTACTCGCAACGCAAGGCGCATCGTCCGGACAATTACTCCACGGCGAATTTGAAGCATTCTACCTCGACAAACAATTGGCGCGCAAAGGAAATTTTTCGAAGGGACTAAAAAACGGTCGTTGGAACTATTGGCGCGAAGACGGCACCCTGGAAAAATCAGAACATTGGTCGAACGGCACCTTGCGCGGGACGCAACGCTATTATGACGCTTCTGGAAATGTAGAACGCACAACACATTTGCACCGAAATCGATCAAAAAGCATCTGCAAAGACAGTATTGTTTTTCAAAAATCACTCCATCGTCAGGTCATCCTCCTTAAAGACTCAGTTGGACAAACAACCGAAATTCAGCGTTTCAAAAATGGACGTCTGCATGGCGTTCGTAATTCTTACGAAGACGGAAAATTGATTTCGCGAGAACGCTATAAATACGGGGAATTAGTCGTAAACGAAAAAGACGCCAAAACGGAATCAGCAAATGAAAGCGATGCCACAAAAATGCCGCTATCATTGAAAGACCGTTGGAACAAATGGTTCAAGAAGGAGAACCGTCCCGAAAAAGAGCAAAAAGACAAGACAGACGCGCCTAAATCCAAAAAAGAAAAACCTTCGAAAAAAGGGAAATCCGAATGAAGCAAACGGCAGAACATAGAATCCCTGCTTCGGCTTTAGGTTATGCAATCGCTTTCCTCTTGCTTATTGGTTTGTTCACCTCGGGTGTATTATTTATCACCGCAACACACAAACGGATCGAAACGCACTTTTTGGGACAGGAATTCTTGTTGTTTGACAATTATACGAGCTTACTTTCAGGAGCAAGTTACGAGCAAAACGGCACGTATACGATTACGCATCCAAGTGGCGACACCAGCTCCATTATCGTTAAACCTTGGGGCTTTATGCGTTGCGTGGTTGCTACAACATTTAACGGACGTAAATCAATCCAACGCGAAGCACTTACGATACAGGAATTGGACGAACAACTCCCTTGCTTCTATCTACCCGACAACAAATCGAAAATCGCACTTGCAGGCAAGACCAAACTAGAAGGTATTGTAATGGTCCCCGAACGAAGTTTGAAACGTGCCAACATAGCTAATAAACCATATGCGAATGATCAACTTTTCTACGGAAAACTCGAAAAAAGCGATCGCTATTTACCTCCATTAAAAGCTGAAGTGCGCTCCAACGATTTCAATTACCTGCTGGAAAACGCTACTTTACTTTCCAAAATCCCTCTCGATTCATCTTTTTCGTTTAAAAACGCTACATCCGTCATTCGAACGACGGAAGCAATTGAACTTTCTCAGCGCCTGGAAGGTAATTTATTGATCCGCAGCTTTGATCGCATTACGGTTAAAAACACGGCGCATCTAGAAAACATTATTCTTTTAGCACCAGAAATCACCTTCGAAAAAGGATTTCACGGCTCCGTGCAAGCCATCGCAAGTCGACAAATCATTTGCGAGGAGAATGTACGTTTGAACTATCCATCTTCCTTAATGCTCTACGAAGTGGAACCATTCAACAACGAACAAAGTCGGATCGTTTTGTTTGATGATGCTCAGGTTCTAGGCGGCGTACTGCTTGTTTCAGAACATCCCGACTTCCGAAACCCTGTTTTGCTCGACGTTCAAAATGCAACTATTGGCGGACTCGTATACAACACAGGCGAAACAGAAGTCCGCGGCGAAATCATTGGGAGTTTGTACACCAATAAATTAATCGCACATGCTGGAGGAGGTAGTTACGGAGGCCATCTCGTGGACGCGATTATCAGCTCGACAGCACTGCCCAAAGAATTCATTGTCCCCAATTGGTTTCGAGAATCGAAGCTATCCAAACCCGTTATTGTCTCATGGCTCTAAAAAAACACATTCCGGCTTCAAGTATTGCGGAGGTGGTGATAGCCATTGCCGTGATTGCGACGTGCATTGGGATTTCCGCTTTGGTTTTCTCCCGTTCTCTCATGGTCACAATGGATTTTGAAAGTCTGCGCCAACAAACGGAAATCCAGTGCGATAATTGGGAGCAAATGATCCTTGGTGAAGATCCTACAAATGGCGATGGATTACAATTAAGCGAAGAGGAGGACACCGAAAACCCAGGACTTAAAGTGATTGAATACAAAGGAAATAACGAACGTATTCTTTGGAAGCAAAACTGGCTCATGCATGAATAAGAACAACAGACATAGCGTCCCGAGTTTTACCATTTTTGAAGTGACGGTTGTGCTTGCCATAATGAGCGTCATCGCGGGAATGGTCACGTTCTCCACCAATCGCCTGTTCGAATCGTTGCATACAACCGAAAACCTACACACTGAATTAAACGAATTCTACCGATTGCGCAGCACTTTATGGTACGATTGTATCACCGCGGATTCCATGACTTGTGCTGAAAATGAACTACATGTATTCCACAAATCCAACGAAATTGCTTATCAAATCGACGCAGGAATTTTGTTTCGAACTTCGCAGGGTATTCGTCGATCTCTGCAGCGTGAAATCGATGAAATCGTTGCCATTCCCACAGATAAAGGATTAAAAATTCAAATGAACTTTCCGTGGAAAGGAGAAACCTTGCAATGGCATTTTTTAAATCGTCCAGACCGAGCTGGAAGTATCAACCAATATTTTGAACAAAGAAATGGCTGAAACCACCAACATCTGGCAACGAGAATTGTCTTTCGGAAAAGTATTCAAAGACAAAATCAAGGAGGAATTCTATAAGGAATTCTCTTCGCTAATGGACAGTGGAATTGACATCCAACGTACCATGCAGATTCTTATTGAGGAACAAAAAAGCAAGAAAGTAAAACCGATTCTACAAGCCATTTCGGACCGTTTGGTTGCTGGGAGTTCCTTGGCAGAAGCATTGGAAAACTCAGGACATTTCACGGCATACGAGCATCAAAGTATTCGCATTGGAGAAGAAACAGGACGTTTGCCAAATATTCTCAAGCATCTCGCCAAATTTTTCACAGACAAAGTGAAATTGCGAAGACAATTAATCAGCGTTTTCACCTATCCAGCATTCGTTATTTGCATCACCGTTGGAGTTCTTTATTTCATGCTGAATAGTGTCGTTCCAATGTTCGAAGACGTTTTTAAGCAATTTGGACAGGAACTCCCCTACCTCACGCAGAAAATCATTGGATTATCGAAGCACTTCAGCACCTTCCTGTTGTATTTTGTAGGTGGAGTTTCGGCACTTTCCATCTATTTCTACACGCAGCGCAAAGAAATCTGGTTCCGAGAGATTGCATCGAAAGTGTTAATTCGCATGCCCATTTTCGGGAAATTAATGCAGAAAATTTACCTCGCCCGCACCTGTCAAAGTTTGTCCCTCCTGCTTTCCTCCAGAACACCTTTGGTCACTTCTTTGGAATTGGTCACCGAAATGATCGGGTTCTACCCTATTGAACACGCTCTTTCAGAAATTCGCTTGGAAATCATGCGTGGAGAAGCGCTGCACACGGGATTTTCGCATTTTAAAATATTTGATCAACGTCTCGTTTCGCTCACAAAGATTGCCGAAGAAACCAATCAACTCGACGCCACTTTCCACCGACTTTCTGAGCAGTACCAAGAAGATATTGAATTCCGAACAAAACTCATCGGAACTATTATAGAACCTTTAATCATAGTCATCATTGGTGGCATCGTTGGAATCATCATGGTTTCGATGTACTTGCCAATGTTTAACCTGAGTAATGTCATTAAATAATGAGAACTAAATTAAACGCAAACAAAGGACGTCTAGATGCCTTTTCGCTAGCGGAAATCTTGATCGTACTCGCCATCATGGGAATTTTAATTATGCTCGTTGTTCCCAATCAGGCTGGTGTCGCATCGCGCTCCAAAAGTCTGGAAGCACAGCAAGAATTGAAGATGGTACACAACCTTCAGTACGCTTATTTCTTGCAGTACTCCAAATATTCGATGGATTTGAATCAAGTCAATTACGTACCTCACAAACTCGTTACGGCAGGCGGAACGGCCAATTATCAAGTAACCATTATCGAAGCTTCTACCACAGGTTTCAAAGCAAAGGCAGAGGCTGTAGTGGATTTTAATGGTGATGGAAAAAAGAACATTTGGGAAATCGACCAAGAAGGCGCTCTCCATGAAATTCAACCCGATTAACACGTGATTTACGTACTCTACATATTATTTGGTATTACCCTGTTTCAGGACATGAAGCATCGGGGAGTTCACTGGTC
>JBNKGN010000122.1:0-8821 GCA_050289845.1 Crocinitomicaceae bacterium
AATAGACGGGCACTCGGTAGCGAATGATGGCACCAATAACGGGTGTCGTCCAACCAATAAATAGCGAGAAACTTACAACGAAAAGCAGCAAGCCCGTAACGTGTATTTTTTCGAGCGGTTCCAGGGTTCGTCGATGGAAAAGCGTCCAAATCGATGCTCCCAGTAAGAATATGGTTTCGAGTAGCGCAAGCCAATTTGTTTTGCCCCCAGGATCACCAGGAATTGGTCGGATTAACGCGTTGAAAAGTGCTTCTGGACTATTTTTTAGCAATTGAAGCCAGGAATTATTAATAGGAGTGACTTCAAAATAGCCCGTCGATCGTCGGTTCTGAAAATAGAGCAACCATTTTTGTCCGTTTGCTGCCAAATGAACAGGTACTGGTGGATCGATTTGTCCCAATTTTAATATTTGTGCGTTTACGTCTTGCTTCAAGGATACTGAATCTCCTTCAATCGATAAGTAAACGACCTGCTCGGGTTCGAAGTAATAAAAAAGGCTATCGGCATACACGTGTACACCACCCTTGGCTACGTTTACAAAATCAAATTGTTTGCGTGAAATGCGTTGAATGGCAGCTTCCCGTTGATGTGAAAGTAAAAGGAAAAGTGTGGTCCCGAGTAACAACAAGATTCCCAGTCCACCCGCTACTGCATATTTCGGTAATTTTTTGGCAATTCCGAGAAACAAAAAGGTGGGAATCAAGGCGAAGAGTACATAGGGTTTGAAGGCGAGTAATAATAGCGCACCAAGACTGATCCAAAGTGTTCGTTTTTTCCATGTCGATTCCGACAAAAGGCCGCGTAGAAGCAATCCGAGTCCAAGCAACATAAAAGGTTCTTTTAGCAAACTCGATGTCCAAAAGAGCAATCCAGGCAAGAGTAAGATGCTCCAAAAAGCAATTCTCGGGGCGACGCGCGTTTTATTTTTAATCGCTAGAAAGGCATTTTGAACACCTAGCAATCCCACAAAAGCTCCTACAAACGCATGAATGTAAGGTGAACCGAAGCTGATAAAATGAATCAAGCTATGGAAGCGAAGAATGTTCTTGTTGTCGTTAATCAGCGTTTGTGTACCGATGTCCCAGTGTGTTGTATCGGATAAATACTGATGAATCAAATCCTGCGTCTCTCCAAATCCCGTTAGAAATTTGAAATATGCTGAAGGAGATTCCCAAAAAACATCGTGTAGTATCGCGCTTTCATTCATGAAAACCATGGCATCTTCACTTAGTTTTCCGTCGCCAAGAATATATGTGTACAGATAAATGAAAAACAGCGCAACCATTCCTTTTAAAGCAAAGGCAGCGGGCATCGTCCAATTCGAGAGTCCTTCTATTTGAAACGGCTTTAGCCATCGCAAAGCGAAAAACAACAGGAGAAATAGGAAAATTGCATACAGGATCACGCGTCGCTTTTTCGGATAAAATTAGTCATAATTCAAAAGGAGGTGTCACATTGTCTAATTTCGCCGACAGTTTGTCAGGATTCTTCCGATGGCACAGTGATTGACGTTGCCACTTCGAATAAAAAAATGTAAAAAATGAAAACAGGTCAGATTAATGTTCAAACGGAGAATATTTTTCCCATCATTAAAAAATTCTTGTATTCGGATCACGAAATATTCCTCCGCGAATTGGTTTCCAATGCGGTAGATGCTTCTCAGAAACTGAAAGTACTTTCTTCAAACGGCGAGTTCAAAGGGGATCTTGGTGATTTGAAAGTAGAGGTTTTGTTGGACAAAGAAGCAGGTACGTTAACAATCAGAGATCACGGAATCGGTATGACAGAAGCGGAGATTGATAAATACATCAATCAAATCGCCTTTTCTGGTGCCGAGGAATTCGTGAAACAATACGAAGGCAAGGAAGGAGCAGAACAAATTATCGGACATTTCGGTCTTGGGTTCTATTCGGCTTTTATGGTGGCAGATAAGGTGCAAATTCGCACATTGAGTCGTCAGGATGGCGCAACAGCAGTGCAATGGGAAAGCAATGGTTCGCCTGAATTCACATTGACCGAAATCGAAAAGGAATCGCGCGGAACAGACATCGTATTGTTTGTGTCAGAAGAGTCCAAAGAATTTTTGGAGAAGTCCCGCATTCAAGGGATTTTGGACAAATACTGTAAATTCCTTCCTGTTCCTGTGTTTTTTGGAACGAAAACGGAATACATCGACGATCCGAAAGGAGAGAAAGATGAAAACGATAAGGTGAAACGCGTTGCAATCGATGTACCTAATCAGGTAAACAATGTTGCACCAGCGTGGACAAAAGCACCGGTGGATTTGACTGACGAAGATTACGGTGCGTTCTACCGCGAATTGTACCCAGCGACATTTGAGCAGCCACTTTTTAATATTCATTTGAATGTCGATTATCCGTTCAACCTGACAGGAATTCTATACTTCCCTAAAATTTCTGAAAACGTTGAAGTACAGCGCAACAAAATCAATTTGTACTCAAATCAAGTGTTTATTACCGATTCGGTGGAGGAAATTGTACCTGAGTTTTTGACTTTGTTACATGGGGTGATTGATTCGCCGGATATTCCACTGAATGTTTCCCGTTCGTACTTGCAAAGTGACAGTAACGTGAAGAAAATTTCTTCGCACATTACGAAAAAAGTTGCGGATAAATTGGCAGGAATGTTCAAAAACGATCGCGAAGATTTCGAGTCAAAATGGGAAGATCTGAAAATTTTCGTGCAATACGGAATGCTTTCGGACGACAAATTTGCCGACAAAGGAAAACAGTTTGCTTTGTTGAAAACAACGGACGGTAAATTCTTCACGATTGACGAGTACAAAGAGCACGTTGAGGCTTTGCAGAAAGACAAAAATGACAAAGTTATTTTCTTGTATTCGAACGATCCAGAATCGCAATACGGTTTTGTGAAAAAGGCAAACGATCGCGGCTATCAAGTGTTGCATTTGGATGGACCATTGGCGTCTCACTGGATTGCAAAAATTGAGCAAGCATTCGATGGAATTGCCTTTGCACGTGTAGATGCAGACACTTTGGACAAACTGATTCAAAAAGACGAAGAGATTCCTTCTTTGTTGTCTGAAGAAGATGAGAATAAATTGCGTCCTATGTTCGAGGAAGTGGTCGATAAAGAGAAATTCGCCGTTCAATTTGAAAGCATGAGTGCTCAGGATGCACCGATTATTATCACCCAACCGGAATTTATCCGTCGTATGATGGAGCAACAACGTATGGGCGGTGGCTTCTACGGAGCATTCCCGGAAATGCACAATCTTGTCATCAACTCGAACCACGATAAGATTACGCAGATTCTTTCAACGAAAACAAAAAAATCACAAGAGAAAAAAATCAAACAGCTGACCGATATTGCGATGCTGTCTCAAGGAATGCTAAAAGGTGAAGCGCTGAATGCCTTTATCGAAAGGAGCATCGAGTTAATATAATTGAATAGTAACGACTGTCCGTCTTCTGGCGGACAGTCTAATTTTAGAGTAGTTTGTACAAATTTGTTTTAGCGATAGGCGGGTACTTTCTTTTTGGAAGGAGTTTTTTAGGCGCATTTCTGGGGTTAATCATAGGAACAGGGATTGATAATTATCAGAACCTAATGAAGAACGTTCAAAAACAGAACGGAGGTAGACGTGTGACCCAGGAGGATCTGTTTGCCTTTTATCAGCGATCTTCTTCTTCCAGTGATGTTCCTACAATGCTGATGGCGCTTTCTGCCGCCGTAATGAAAGCCGATGGAAAAGTACTGAAGTCAGAGTTGAACTACGTGAAAGCATTTTTTACCCAACAGTTCGGACCGCAATATTCGCAGCAGCATTTACAAACGTTAAAGCGCTTTTTAGATTCAGGGGACATTCCTTTGCAACGTATTTGTAGTGATATTCGCATGCGGATGCAACCCGAAGTACGCGTGCAGTTGTTGCATTATATGTTTGGTATTGCCAATGCAGATGGTGACGTTTCTCCTGAAGAAATTCGTGTGATCGGAGGAATCGCCGACATGCTTGGTGTAGGACGTGGCGATTTTGAGTCGGTGAAAAACATGTTCTACCGTGATGTGGATTCGGATTACCGTGTGTTGGGATTGGAACCGAATGCGACGGACGAAGAAGTCAAAAAGGCCTATCGAAAAATGGCGATTAAATTTCACCCCGATAAAGTCGCGCAAATGGGTGAGGAATATCAAAAAGGCGCGAAAGAAAAATTCCAGAAAATTCAAGATTCCTACGAAGCGATTAAGAAGCGCCGTGGCATGAAATAAAACAGGTTCATAAATGACTTTTGTCACATTTTAATTGATGCTGGAGGTGTACTTTTGAGGAAACACTAAAATCAATCAAGATGAAAAAGAATATGGGAACCGCTGATCGTATTTTTCGATTAATCGTAGCGATTGTTATCGCCATTCTTTACTTTACGAATACTATTACAGGAACGCTTGGAATCGTATTACTCCTGCTCGGAGCGATCTTTTTCCTCACAAGTGTGGTCAGTTTCTGTCCCCTCTACGCGCCGTTTGGGATTAAAACATGTAAGACGAAAGAGTAGCGAGGTATTACCTCTCTGGAATCGCCTAGTTGAAAGAAACCTTTCCGTTATCGATTGTTGAAATAAAGGGCAGCGATTGCCAACAATAGTACGGTACTTAAAAAATAGAAATCAGGCATTTTCATTCCGTTAAGGTAAACAATCCCTAGTCCAATAATTCCTTCGATAAGCACAATCCAAGCAGAAATTTGTAGCGGTCTACTGAATTCTGAATGCTTTCGATAGAAACGATTGAGGACATTAAAAACGAAGTAGATCAAACTGATTCCTAGTATTCCTAAAAAGAATAAAAGGACGATAAAAAATTCCATCTACGTTTTTGATTAGCAACGATTACTGCCCAAAACCGATCGCAAACATCGTTGGTTTCTTCGCCAAATCGAAGGCATTTTCGCGCCATTCAACAACCGTCATCGTTTGAATGCGTTCATCAGGTAGGGTTAAATTACATGCGATGCACAATTGTGTTGTATCTGCAAGGTTGTTTAATAGATCTTCCAAAACATTCATATTGCGAAAGGGGGTATCCATAAACAAATGCGTCATTTTTGTGCGACGTGTATCTGCTTCGTAATCGCGCATCACGCGAATACGGTCTTTGCGTTCTTTTGGTAAGTAGCCGTGAAACGCGAAATTTTGTCCCGAAAATCCACTTCCCATTAAGGTCAATAAGATCGATGAAGGTCCAACCAACGGCTTCACATGAATTCCTTCGCTATTCGCAGCTGTAACGACTGCAGCGCCTGGATCTGCAATTCCTGGACATCCCGCTTCTGACATAACGCCAATCGAGTGCCCTTCGAAAGCAGGTTTCAGATAGCGAGTGATTTCCGAAGCATTTGTTTTCTTGTTTAAAATGAAAAAAGTGGAGTCGTCTATTGGGAATTCACGATCGAGTTTGCGCAAATAGCGGCGCGCTGTTTTAAGATCTTCCACAATGAAATGGCGCAATTCAATCGTTTTTGCAATCACTTCTTCCGGAATCACTTCAGTTGCACGTTCCCCCCCTAAAAGGGTCGGAATCATATAAATATCGCCTTTTTTCATTCTTTAATATCGTTGATTATTTTCGTTGTCGCTGCATCCAGCATTTCAAATACATCTATAAAGCCCTGGTCGCCACCATAATAAGGATCAGGAACCGATCGATCTTCTCCAGGATAAATTTCGTTGAGAATCATTCGAACCTTTTTTTGGTCTTCTTCGTTTCGCGCCAGCTTGAGGATATTGGTGCGGTTGCTTTCATCCATCGCGTAGATAAGATCGAAACGATCAAAATCCGCTGTTTCAAACTGCCGCGCCCGCAAATCGTCGATGGAAACGCCCAATGTTTTCGCTGTCGCACGCATTCTCGCATCAGGTGCTTCGCCTACATGGTAGCCAGCCGTTCCTGCAGAATCAACATAAACGTCCAATCCCTCTGAAGCTACCTTTTGACGCAACAATCCATCGGCCATCGGTGATCGACAAATATTCCCCAAACATACCATCAGTATTTTCATGCCGCAAAATTAAGATTCCATTCATTGGTCTCCTAAAAATGTTCGGTGAAACTTTCGTTTTATTCATTTGATACGATGATTAATTGATTTATTTCCAACGAAATGTATAAGTGTGACGTTATATAGTTAGAAATAAAGCAATAACACGGCATTATGAGACAACTAAAAATAGCAAAGCAGGTGACCAACCGCGAGACGGCGTCGCTTGACAAGTACCTTCAGGAAATCGGTCGTGTAGAACTTATTACAGCTGAAGAGGAGGTGCGTCTTGCGCAATTGATACGTGAGGGAGATAAGAAGGCGTTGGAACGATTGACAAAAGCGAATTTGCGTTTCGTTGTGTCCGTTGCGAAACAATACCAGAATCAGGGAATGTCCTTACCGGATTTGATCAATGAAGGGAATATGGGATTGATTAAAGCAGCGAAACGTTTTGATGAAAAACGCGGTTTTAAGTTTATTTCATACGCCGTTTGGTGGATTCGACAATCGATCCTTCAGGCGTTGGCAGAACAAGCGCGAATTGTGCGTTTGCCATTGAATAAAATCGGAACGATTAATAAAATCAACCGGGCATACTCCGAATTGGAGCAACGGTATGAGCGACCACCGTCGGCAGAAGAAATGGCCGAATTTTTAGATTGCTCTGTTCAAGATGTTCGCAATTCGATTCAAAACAATGGAAGACACGTGTCTATGGATGCGCCATTGCTCGCTGATGATGAATCTTCATCTAGTATGTATGACATTTTGCCAAATGATTCTTTGCCTGGACCTGAAAGTGGGTTGGTAGTAGAATCCTTAAGAAAAGATATTGAAAGATCCCTTTGCACACTGACTTCGCGAGAAGGAGATGTGGTTCGGTTGTACTTTGGACTGAACGGAAAACATCCAATGACATTGGAGGAAATAGGAGAACGATTTGAGCTCACACGTGAGCGCGTAAGACAAATTAAAGAAAAAGCAATTCGTAGATTAAAACACACTTCCCGAAGCCGGATGCTGAAAACATACCTTGGTTAAGCGGGATCGACGTCGACAATCGAGCGAATTGATTTATTAGAAGGAGTGCTGAAGAACTCGTCCATGACGAAGGCGATGCGCTCCTTTACTTTTTTATCGTTAGCATCACGTTCTATTTTCAAGGTGATTTTCTTGAGATATTGATTGTAAATACGCTTCACGACAGGGAATTCTGGACCTAATACCCGTTCTTTAAATACTTCTCGAAGTCGCGCCGCCAAATCCGCAGCTGCTCGATTTAATTCGTTTTCGTTTTTGTGCTTCAGTGTGATTTCGATCACTTTGAAAAATGGAGGGTAGAAGAAGTTCTTCCGTTCAATAATTTCTGCATTGTAGAATCCGACGTAATCATGCGCGATTACTTTTTCAATCACCCAATGCTCGGGATCGCCTGTTTGTAAAATCACTTTTCCACGTTTCTCACGTCGCCCTGAACGTCCTGCCACTTGTGTCATTAATTGAAATGAACGTTCGAAGGCCCTAAAATCGGCACGGTTCAACAACATATCTGCATCCAAAATTCCAACGAGATTCACGTTGTCGAAATCCAAGCCTTTTGTTACCATTTGAGTACCAATTAGAATATCAATGCGACCATTATCAAAGTCGTCCAAAATATTCGCATAAGCATTTTTCGATCGTGTGGTGTCCAAATCCAAACGTTTGATTTCCCGATCAGGAAACATTACGGATAGTTCGTCTTCTATTTTTTCGGTACCGAATCCGAGCATTTTCAAACGATTGCTTCCACAGGCTTTACACGATCCAACAGGTGGTGTGGTATAACTGCAGTAATGGCATTTCAGTTGATTGCTGTGTTTGTGATAGGTGAGAGAGACATCACAATTGATGCACTTCGGCGTCCAATTGCAAATTTCGCACATCCATAAAGGGGTGTAACCACGTCTGTTTTGAAACAAAATTACCTGTTCTCCCATGTTCAGGTGTTCTCGAATGTGATCCATTAAAAACGTGGTAAAATGCGATTGCATGCTTTTTTGTTTGCGCTCCTTTCGCACATTTGCCACTTGAATCTCCGGCAATAAATTAGCACCGAATCGATCGTGAAGGTTTACCAACTGAAATTTGCCTGAAACCGCATTGTAGTAACTTTCAATGGAAGGTGTCGCGGATCCCAAAACAATGTCTGCTTTGTGAATTTTACTCAAAACAATGGCACAGTCACGGGCGTTGTATCTCGGGGAGGGATCGTATTGCTTGAAAGAAGATTCGTGTTCTTCATCGACGATAATCAATCCTAAATTGGTAAACGGCAAAAATATCGAGGAGCGGGCACCTAAAATGATTCGGAATTTCCCAGGATCGTCATTGAGTACATGATTCCATATTTCGACACGTTCATTTTGATTGAACTTCGAGTGATAAACGCCGATTTGTTCGCCAAAATACGCCGATAACCGCTGAATTAATTGTGTGGTTAAGGCAATTTCAGGAAGAAGGAACAATACTTGTTTGCCGCGGTCCAATTGCTCCTGGATCAACTGAACATAAATTTCCGTTTTTCCTGACCCCGTTACACCGTGCAATAGCACCACTTTTTCGTTTTCAAATCCAGTACGGGTTTCTTCCAAAGCGATGCGTTGCGAAGGCGAAAGTTCTTTAAAGGAAGTACCTTCAAAGGGATTGGTTCCGAAGCGCGAAATCTCCAGTTTTTCTTGAAAAATGACCCCGTTTTTATCCAATGTATTCAAGGAGGATTGAGAAACTCCTTCCTGGATCAACGTTTTTCGAGGA
>JBNKGN010000123.1:0-8716 GCA_050289845.1 Crocinitomicaceae bacterium
GGTGATAACGGAGATTCCAAAACGTGAAATCGAACGAATGTCCTCAACGCCTGGAATATTTGCCATCGATGTTTCCAAAGGAAAAGTAATGAATTGTTCTACTTCCTGCGGTGCCAGGGAAGGAGAGGTGGTTACAATCTGAATTTGATTGTTAGTAATGTCGGGAACGGCATCCACAGGTAAGTGCAGCATGGCGTTGGTTCCCGCGATGATCAATGTGATGATACCAATCAACACAACGATTTTGTTTTTCACCGAAAAACGAATAATGGAATGAATCATTGAATATTTTTTTGTCAATAAAAGAAATGTACGTATCGACTAGATACGGAATCAAGGTCTATGACAAAATAGCGGGAGGTCCCCGTAAGCAGTGTGTATTCAGCGCCGAATCAGAAGTGAATCGTTGCGCTTTTGTTGGGATTTTTTGCTGGGAAGCAAGGACAATGTCGTATTCAAAATGAATTGATGGTACAGCAGGTAGAACTGCTTGAAAGTCCAACGATACGTCCTGAAAATTTCCAGCAAGATAGGTTTCTAATTGCCCATCGTATTGTTCGTGATGAAACCCAATAACGAGATAATCGAGCAAAGAGTTTGCCTCTTCATGCTGAGAAACGTTCGTTTTGGATACTTGTGTAACGTGATCATGCGGCGTTAATGCGTGCGCCATTAGAATGGTCACGGCAGCATACATGAATATATATCGAAGCATCTTCACAACACAAAGATACGCAATAAATAGATTATCAACGATACCAAATAAAAATCCCGACCTCTGAATTTGATCAGAAGTCGGGATTTAACAAAGTATTGAAAAGAATTAAGCCATCACTTTCGGAGCAGCAGACATAATCGCCTCGCTAGTTTCCGCTTCGTATTGCTCAAAGTTTTTCACAAACTGATTGGCAAGATTCATTGCTGTTTCATCAAAAGCAGCTTTGTCTTTCCATGTATCTTTTGGATTTAAAATCTCTGTTGGAACACCTTCACATGCTGTTGGAATCGCCAATTCAAAAATTGGTTGCGTCGCGAAAGGAACGTTGTCTAGTTGTCCTGTCATAGCAGCAGTGATCATTGCACGTGTGTATTTCAAGCTCATGCGTTCACCAACACCGTATGCACCACCAGACCAACCTGTGTTCACCAACCAAACCTTAACATCTGAATTATTCAGCTTTTGCCCAAGTAATTCAGCGTATTTTGCAGGGTGAAGTGGTAAGAAAGCAGCTCCAAAACATGCTGAGAATGTTGTTTGTGGTTCTGTAATTCCCATTTCAGTTCCAGCAACTTTCGCCGTGTATCCAGACATAAAGTGGTACATCGCTTGTTCTGTTGTCAATTTAGAAATTGGAGGTAACACTCCAAAAGCATCACATGTTAAGAAGAAAATATTCTTTGGTGCACCACCTTTTGAAGGAACTGCGATGTTGTCAATATGATGAATTGGGTAAGATACGCGCGTGTTTTGCGTAATCGAACCATCCGTGTAATCAGGAGTTGAGCTTTCTTCTTTGAAGCCAATGTTTTCAAGAATTGCTCCGAATTTGATCGCATTAAAAATTTGTGGCTCCTTTTCGCTACTTAAATCAATTGTTTTCGCGTAGCATCCACCTTCAAAGTTGAATACCGTGTCGTCCGCCCAACCGTGCTCATCATCACCGATCAATCGACGATTTGGATCTGAAGACAACGTTGTTTTTCCTGTTCCTGACAAACCGAAGAATACAGCAGTGTCACCGTCATGTCCAATGTTTGCCGAACAGTGCATTGAAAGAACATTTTTCTCGTGTGGAAGAAGGTAATTCAATACTGAGAAGATTCCTTTTTTGATTTCACCGGTATAACCAGTTCCTCCGATGATGATCATTTTCTTTGTGAAGTTGATCACAGCGAAGTTGTGCTGACGCGTTCCATCAATTTCTGGATCGGCCATAAATCCTGGCGCACATACAACGTGCCATTCTGGATCGAAGTGTTTGATTTCTTCATCCGTTGGACGCAAGAACATATTGTAGGCAAACATGTTCGACCATGGGAATTCTGTTACAAGACGGATATTCAAACGGTGTGCGTCATCAGCACAAGCGTAAGAATCACGGATGTACATATCTTTTCCACTCAAATACGCTTTCATTCGGTTGTACAAAGCATCAAATTTTTCCGGAGTAAACTTGATGTTGATACCTCCCCACCAAACAGAATTTTCTGTTTTCTCATCACATACAATGAAGCGATCTTTTGGCGACCTTCCTGTAAATTCTCCTGTTTCGACAGCAATAGCGCCAGAATCAGTTAAAACTCCTTGTCCATTAATAATTGTGTCTTCAACAAGTTCCGCTGGCGACAAATTCCAAAATTGATTTCCAAGGTTTGTTAGTCCAATAGACTCGGACAGATTGGTATTAGTTCCTTTCTTACCAAATACGTTCATAATAAAAGTTTCATTCGCTTAAGCGAGATTAACACTACAAAGGTACACGATTCTCTCACAAAGTTGGTTGGGAAGCACCGAGAGTTTCCCACAATTGGTTGAGAATATTGTTAACATTTAACACGTAAAAGTGATCAATAAGTGAAATTTGTTACTAAATCAATTCGGTGAGAGCTGTAATCGCCGCGTGCACATTTTCTCGAATTTGAAGGATAGATGCGTCCATCATATAGCACGGCGCTGTGACAATTTTATTGTTTGAATCTACCGCAATTTCACGAATGGTTTTCATTTCGGTGGTAGTTCCCAATGTTTCAAGTCCATCGCTGAAACCTTGAATATCGTATGGAGAAGCTTCCTTGTCGCTCCCAATTGTCATTGTCGGATGAAAATCAGATCCTTCAAGGGCTTTCGCCAAAACTACTGGACTCACGCACAAAGCGGCTATTGGTTTCCCAATATTCAACATGTTGACAATAAGTAGTTTCACTTCAGGTAATATTTCACTTTGCGGACCATCAAACGCCCAGGTAGTAAAATTTTTCGCACTTCCGGCACCTCCAGGAATAACCAGTGCATCAATATCAGCTGGTGCTATATCGTTAATATTCGTGACGGCACCACGAGCGATACGAGCACTTTCCACCATCATGTTTCTCGTTTCAGGCATTTCTTCCCCTGTGAGATGATTGATTACATGGTGTTGGTTTTTGTCGACAGATATACAGACCGCTTCTGCGCCCAATTCTGCAATTGCCAGTAAACTCAATGTTGCTTCATGGATTTCTGCACCGTCATATACGCCGCATCCAGATAATAAAACGCCAATTTTCATTCGAAGATGTAATTTAATTTTTTCGTGTATCCATCTAAGATAAGAACTATTTCGCTACCAGAAGTCGGACTGTCGGCCAATTCTCGGATGTCTGCTTCAATTGTTTCGTGTACTAGAGATTCACAGGAATCATTGTCGTTATCGTGAATCAATTTGATCGCACGTTGTGGAGGCAATGATTTTGCGACAGCAGGACTTCCAATCAATTCAAATTTGTGCCATGCGCATCCTCCAGAAAAGGTAATATCGATGTACAAAGTATTTCCTTCAATGCGTGCGGAACTTATTGTATAGGCGTCCGTTCGCTTGGTAATATCGCCAATTTGGGCTTTTAATTGATAGGGACGTTTTGGTTTTGGAATCATAGCGGTTGTATCAGTGGTGTTTTCAACATTCGAAGTAACTACCGAGTCCGTTCCGTCTTTTGGCGTTTTGCACGCGGCGAAAAGAAAGGTCGATGTGAGAAGAATCAAAAGGTATTTCATGGTACTTTTTTTCAAATACTATTCAAATATAGTACCATATTCTGGGAATCCCCGAAGAAATTAACGAATCTGTAACACGTAGCGAAGGGGAGACCATTTATCTTTAAAGTTATGAGAAATGCAGCCTTCTTTTTGGGATTCTTTTTATTCTCCTTCCAAAGTGCTTCTGCACAAGATCTCACAGGTGATGTGAATCGCATCGATTCAGCACAGATTTACTTTTTTAATTTGTTCGATGACAAACGCACCATGAATTGGGGAACGGTTCCGAAAAATTTTCCTTTTGTGAACTATCGGGTTTATCTCAAAAACAATTCAAATGACACGTTGCGACTAGGGAAAATGACCACAGGAGATGGTCGCGTGTCGTATAGATATGACGGACATACAAAGTTGATTTATCCAGGGGAGTACTTGGTATTTGAGCCATTTTGCTCTGTGCAAATTCGAGATAGATTTGGAGGTTTTAGCAAGACCTTAACGATAGCAGCAAATACAAATGACACGTTATATCGTTTTATTCACAGGTATAAAGGATTCTTTTCTACGGATACGCTTTATCCCGCGTACGATCGAATTCCAGTGGATGTGTCGCTCCGTCCGAAAAGAAAACAGGTTGAGCTAGATGCGGATGATGCGTATCGAAGAGAATCAGAGCGGAAAATAGCAGCGAATCAACGAAAAAAGGAAGGGGGGACAACTTTAGATGCAGCGACAAATATTTCTTCGGGTTGGTATCATTTTTACGTGCAGCATTCCGATTCACTTCTTGAGACAAGACGCGAGGTGTACATGCGGTCAAAATGGCGCTGTTATGCTATGGATACCGTTGATGGCACACACACCAGTTTTAAATTCTTAAATTATGAAAACGACGCGAGTGTTCGTGTGCAATTGCATTGGATGAATGGTTCAGAAATGCTATCTAAAGAAGTGGAAATGAATCGAGGGACGTTCATATTTGTCGATTTTGACGGAGAAAATCACTATTTCGATTCACAAGACGCCTGTGAGCAATACATCGAAAGGAGGCGGTCAAAAAGACGCTAGAAATACCCCGCGCTGAAATCCAACAAATTTCTTTGAAAAGGCGTACTTCCCAGTCGATTGTTTGAAAACGATGTGGAATTCTAAATTCGGTGTATCTTTGCGCCATGAAGACGAAGACCCTTAAAAAGAACAAGGTAAATGTGGTCACTTTGGGATGTTCAAAAAATATTTTTGACTCGGAAGTGATGATGGCACAATTGAAAGCCAACAAGTTTGAAGTAGAACACGAAGCTACGGAAGATGATTCAGAGATTGTGATCATCAACACGTGTGGTTTTATTGATAACGCCAAGCAAGAATCCATCGATACGATTTTGCGCTATGCAGATGCGAAGAAGGAAGGATTGGTGGACCGCGTTTATGTTACAGGGTGTCTCTCGGAACGTTACCGCGACGATTTGGAAAATGAAATTCCAGAGGTGGATGCGTACTTCGGTACGCGTGAATTGCCGCGTTTGCTCAAAACATTGAAAGCCGATTACAAGCATGAGTTGGTCGGTGAACGTTTGTTGACTACACCTTCGCATTACGCATATTTTAAGATTGCGGAAGGATGTGACCGTCCGTGTTCTTTTTGTGCGATTCCTTTGATGCGTGGAAAACACCAGTCTACACCGATGGAAGAATTGGTAGCACAGGCGAAAGGTTTGGCAGCGAAAGGCGTAAAGGAATTGATGCTCATTGCGCAGGATCTAACGTATTACGGATTGGATATCTACGGGAAACGTGCTTTGGCGGATTTGTTGAAGGAGTTGGAAAAAGTAGAAGGCATCGAGTGGATTAAATTACACTACGCCTATCCAAGTGGCTTCCCGATGGAAGTTATGGATGTGATGCGAGAAAGCAAGATTATTTGTAATTATATTGACATCCCCTTACAGCACGGTTCAACGAATATGTTGAAAGCAATGCGACGTGGCATTACCCGCGAGAAGACAGAAGCTTTAATCGCTGACATGCGGGAAAAAGTATCAGGATTGGCGGTAAGAACGACCTTAATTGTTGGTTATCCAGGAGAAACAGAAGCGGATTTCCAGGAAATGTACGATTGGGTAGAAAAATCCCGTTTCGATCGTTTGGGCGTATTCACCTATTCACACGAAGAAAACACCCACGCCTACAATTTTGAGGACGATGTACCTGAAGAAGTAAAACGGGAACGTGCAGATCAGATTATGGAATTGCAATCGGGCATTAGCTACGAATTAAATCAGGAGAAAATCGGGAAAACCTTCAAAGTTTTGTTTGATCGGGTAGAGGGCGACTATTTTATTGGTCGAACGGAATTTGATTCCCCTGAAGTGGACAACGAAGTATTGGTAAACAAAGCCGATTCTTACATTCGTTTGGGAGATTTTGCACACGTGAAAATTACCAGTGCAGACCATTACGATTTGTTTGGCGAGGTGGTCGAAGCGTAAGCGTTTCTTCTGAATACCTTCCTAAATGAGCAAATACCCTGTTTTTTTGATTGTTACTAGGGATTTCTCGAATCAATAACAGATTCTATCGAATTTTGTTAAATTATTATGGATTCACTAAATCTGTTAAGTAGTGATGAACGGTATTAAGGGATTATTACTATTTGTTGGACTTTAGGATTTTCCATTAAACCGTCCTACCTTTGGTATGCTAAAACGGGAATACAAATACTACTATACGTGTTGATTATGGAGAAAATTGTGCAATCGATTTTTAATTCCTTCTTTCAAACGAAGCGAACAATTACAACAATGGAAAAGTCAGCAGTGGTGCTTGCAATCATCGGTTTTGTGGTGGTCTATTCCTATGTTCTGATCGAATTCCGATCTTAATTTTTTTTATTTCTTGGATGGAACGAAATAATTGCTTCGTTCAAATAGCTTTGATCCAAATGGGTGTAGATTTCCGTCGTGGTAATCGATTCGTGTCCCAACATTTCTTGAATTGCCCTTAAATTTGCCCCTCCTTCTAGTAAGTGTGTTGCAAAGGAATGTCGAAACGTGTGCGGAGAGATGTTTTTTTGGATGCCTGCTTCCATCGCCAAATTTTTAATGATCGTAAAGATCATCACTCGGGTCAATTTAGCCCCTCTGCGGTTCAGAAATACAAAACTTTCATTCCCTGGTTGTATTTTTTGATGACGTCGAATGCCTTCGTTGTAGATATCGATTTCTTTTTTCACGGAAGGACTCACGGGAACGAGGCGTTGTTTGTTTCCTTTTCCAATCACACGAATAAATCCTTCGTTGAAGAAAATTTCTTCAAAACGTAGATTGACCAACTCCGAAACGCGCAATCCGCAACTGTAGAGCGTCTCCAAAATGGCTTTGTTCCGATGGCCTTCGTTTTTACTTAAATCAATCGCGTCGATCATTCGATCAATCTCTTCAATGCTCAATACTTCGGGCAATTTCTTCCCGATTTTAGGCATTTCCAGAAGTTCACTAGGATCGGCCTTCAATTCTCCTTCGAGCAACAAATAATGAAAAAACTGCTTGATCCCACTGATAATACGTGCTTGCGTTCGTGCACTTAATCCGAGATCGTACAAATCTTTGATGAATTCATTCAAATGTTCTATCGTTAGATCAGTGGCGGCTAATTGCAGTGGCTCTGCGAAGTCTTTTAACTTGCCCACGTCGTTTTGGTAGGCGAACACCGAATTTTCAGCCAGGCCCTTTTCAATTTTCAGATATGAAACAAAATCCTTAATATAGCGCATCCAACTCATGATCGTATGAAGCTTCTAATAATAAATGGTCCGAATCTCAATTTATTGGGAACCCGTGAGCAACAAATATATGGGAATGCTTCGTTTGAGGACTTTTTGTCGGGACTGAAAACGCAAAAAAGTGCCGAAATTGATTATTTGCAATCGAATGTCGAAGGTGAGTTGATCAATTATATGCAAGACGCGGCTTGTGATGCGATTATTTTAAATGCAGGTGGCTATACGCACACGTCTGTCGCGATCCGTGATTGTATTAAAGCCATTCAAATTCCTGTGATTGAAGTCCACATTAGTAATATCGCCAATCGTGAATCGTTTCGACACACATCGTTGATTAGTCCTGTAGCAGCGGGATGTTTGTTTGGATTTGGGATGGATGGATATGCACTCGCTGTCGATTACTGCTTGAATTACTTAAACAAGCGCTGATTCAACCCGTCGAATTTTTTTACTCCTTTCGCGTAATAATTCCAAATAATATTGCCTCCAAAGAGTCCTTTAGCATTGAAATCTGTGGAGGTCTTTTTGATCTCTTTGCGTTGTTTTAACAAGGAGCCTAAATGCCCGTATTGGTACATGTGCGCTCGAAAAACCGCCCAAAAATTCGCGATTTTCCCCGTGAACAAGAAACGAATCGCAGCAATGCCATCCAACAACATCCGCCAAAACAATTTTGGAAAGAGTAGTCCCTCGTGATTTTTAATCAAGGTGATGAGGTTGTTTCTGAAATTCAAATATACTTTGTGTGCTGAAGCGTAAGGGAGCGAACCGCCTCCGACATGGTAGACAACCGAACTTGGAATGACCATAAATTTCCCGCCTTGTTTTTTCAAACGCCAGCACAAGTCAATTTCTTCCATGTGCGCGAAGAAACGTTCGTCAAATCCTCCGCAGCGATGGAAAGCTTCAGATCGGATCATAAATGCGGCACCAGTTGCCCAGAAAATTTCCATGGCTTCATCGTATTGCCCTGTATCAACTTCGTTGTTGTCGAACAAACGACCGCGGCAGAAAGGGAAATAATTGGTGTCCATAAATCCGCCCGAAGCGCCCGCATGCTCAAAAAGCGTTTTGTCGTGAAACGATCGCACTTTGGGTTGACAGCCAGTGATTGTTGCATCTTGCATACACTGATACAGTGGGACCAGCCAATCTTCGGTCACTTCGACATCACTGTTGAGTAAAACGTAGAATGTGCT
>JBNKGN010000124.1:0-8632 GCA_050289845.1 Crocinitomicaceae bacterium
GGCATACACGACACAAATAATTGCAACACGAAAATTTGGAGAGCGCTTCTCATTGGGAATTATGCCGACGTATGTCCATAGAAATTATGTGGATATTGATGACGTTAATGGACTGTTTGCCCTCGGGATCGCAGCAAGTTATAAAGTCTCCAAGGAAATAGGCTTGATCGTCGAATACTATCCTACGTTTCACGATGCAACGCTTCGAACAGGGTATTCAGAAAGCCTTTCTGGAGGTATAGAATGGGTGACGAATGGACACAATTTTAAAGTTGTATTGACCAATTCACGAGGATTTACAGAATCGCAATTCATCCCGTATACTTCGTCCAAATGGATTGATAAGGATGCAAACGGGAAAAATGTCACTGGACAGTTCCGACTTGGTTTTAGTATTTCAAGAGATTTTAAACTATGAGAAAGTTATTTTTTGCGGGGTGTATTGCTGTTTTAGCAGTTGCGTGTAAAGCCGATAAAATTCAACCTATCGATCCAGATTGTCCTGATACGATAAGTTATAGTACGACGATAGAACCTTTAATTATTACGAATTGTTCAACGAGCGGATGCCACGCTGTAGGGTTTACTTCACCAGCATTAACGAATCACACTGAAATTGCAACGAACGCAGATCAAATCTTGAATCGAATTCAGTTAGACCCAACCAATGGACAACTTATGCCGTCTGGAGGACCAAAGCTGGCAGACTCTTTAATTCAACAATTTAAATGTTGGGTGAATCAGGGATCTCAGGATAATTAATTAGAAAACCGTTAACAAATAACTATGAAGAAAAACTACCTATTTATTGGATTGGCTGCTGTTTCAATGGGCTTTTTCGCTTTTCAGAATGATACTGAAATGGAAACGTCGCGGATTACAAGTGCAAAGGATCACTTTCAAAACAACGGTGGACAACCAGCATTGACTGGAGCACCTGGAGAACAAAATTGTACCTCGTGTCACTCAGGATCTGTTTTGGATGGAAGTTCGGAAAATCAACTTTCTGTGTTAAACGCACAGTTTCAACCAGTGACCATGTACAATCCTGGAGATACATACACAGTTACACTTACTATGGGATCAAGTCCAGCGAAAAAGGGATTTTCTGCAACCATTCTTGATGGAACAAATACACGAGCAGGCTCCTTCGTTGGAAGTGGTGTGGGAGGAACGCAAGATTTCCAAAACGGACCAGGAACCAGAGATTACGTTTCACACACATCTGCAAGCAATACGTCTCAATCGTCGCTTTGGGCGTGGACATGGACGGCACCTGCGACAAACGTGGGAGACGTTACATTTTACGTTGCATCGAATTCCGCCAATAATAACAACGCTACGTCTGGTGATGCCATTTATTTGTCAGAACACGTACTTGGTTCCATCGCTGGAATCAATGAGGTTGAAGCAGAGGCAACGCCTTTTACGGCAGGTTATAGTGCTGAAGGTAACAAAGTAGTGATGGATTTCACGTCTTTAACTGCTGGAGAGATGCATTTCAACCTGGTTGATATGAACGGAAAATCAGTTTTCAATCAGTCGCTTTCCAAATCGTTGATTGGTGCAAACAAACAAACGGTTGTACTTCCACAAGAAATAGAAAACGGAATGTATGTTGTTCACATGTTCGTAAACAACAATGCCATGTCAGCGAAGATTTTGGTGCAAAAATAATCCGAAAGATATACCTTGAAAATCCTGCTCTTTGGAGCGGGATTTTTTTATTGTAGGCGATTATCTACAAGCTTGCGAATGCGTTTGAAGAACTGATGCGGTGTGTAGGTTCGCCATTCAATCGTATCCAATTCTCCCCCCATGAGAAAGTACTGATCGATACCAACATCTTGCATTTCGCGTTCAACGTGCTCGTGAAAATTGATCAACGCGACCCAACCTTCATCAATATCGTCGATCCATTCTTCGTAGTAACAATCATCCGAAGCATGAAAATTCAACACATTTTCTCCAATGAGAATAAATTTGTCGATTCCCATAGGAATCATTTCGTCGATAACGTCGCGCTTTAAAGTCATTACATCGTTTTCAATGGCGTCGTTCCATTCACCAATGAATTCAATTATACAATACCCCAGATCGTAGTCAGTAAATAAAATCTTTAGGTAAAGTGTCGGTGAATCCATGTGATCCCACTGCGGATGGATGTAATAATTGTACACACTATTCCCGAACTCAAATTCACTGTAATCTCGATCAAAGAAAGGAGAAGAAGGGTCTTCAGAAGCGATGTATAAATTCCTCCAATGGAAATATGGTTCGATGGCGTGCATAGCACAAAAGTATTTCAAGTTTTAAAATAAATTGGCATAGATTATGCAATAAGATTGATTAATTTTAAAATTCAAATCATCAATATTTAGCTTATGTTCAAGAGACTTGGCATTTTCGTGCTTTCTGCGCTTCTAATAGCGAGCTGTTCCTCAGAAGAGAAAAACAAACGAGCGTATAAAGACAGTGTTTATGCGTTTATGAATTCGAATAAGAACGTGATGGCATTTGGTCGCATCAACGTAAAAAGCATTTTGGAAAAAAGCGACTACGAAAAGAATGATTTGATCAATTCCTTTCTTTCTGCAGAAATTAATAGTCTGAAAAAGGAAATTAACCTAAATGCTCCCGTTTATTTTGCTGTAGAAGCGGAAAAAGAGGGGAAAGGAGCGCGTTCGTTCTTTTTTCTTAATATGCTGGACAAAGACGCACTGAAAGAAGATATGGAAGGTGGGAAAGGATTTTCCATTAAAACGGTAGACGGCATTGATTATTCGTATGACGGAGATGTGGTCATTGGAATGCGCGGTGATATGGTATTGATTGCCGTGGAACCTGGGGTTGCTGATCCTGCGAAATTGATCAAAGAAGCCTTTAAATTCACTGAAGGTAAGATCGCTGATAAGAAAATGATTTCAAGAATTGATGCGCCTGGAGATATTATGGTGAACATTAATTTTGAAGGTCTCGCAGACGCTCCAGCAATGCGTGGTCAATATTCGAAAGAAGATTTGAAAGATGCTACGGCACAAATCCGTGTGAACTTTGAAAAAGGACGCATGGTCATTGCGGGTTCTACATCGTTTCCAGAGAAAATGCGCAACAAAATGAATGTGTCTAAGGCAGATAAGCCTTTGATCGCGAAAAAATTGAACGACGAAGTTTCTGGAGAGACATTGGCTGCGATGCAGTTTAGCATGGATTTACCAGGTATTGGAATGTTGCTTTCGAACAACATGTTTATCGATGAAGCCTTCGCAGAAATGGAACGCAAATTGAGCCTGTTCGGTGCTGAATTAAAAATATCCGATTTAACTCCGGAAGATGGTGTTCGAATGCCAAATTCAGGAAATAAGTTGGGTAAAAAATGGATGGAAATGTTTATCGACATTGACGCCGTAGCTAATTCGATTCAAATTCCGATGGGCGGTGAAGCTCTTGACGAGTTGGATTTTATTACATACGAAGTGTCTGAAAACGAAGCAACCATTATTATTCAAACGCATCGTGCGAATGAAAATTTCCTTGCTACGGCATTGGATGTTGCCTCGTCGTTTGCAATGCTGATGATGGGACAAATTTCGATCTAATGGCAAAATCGGATTGGAACGAACTTACTCCTGAAGAGAAACGCGTAATCTTGCACAAAGGCACGGAAATGCCGTTTACGGGAGAGTTCGATAAGCATAAACTTCCTGGGACCTACGTTTGTAGACAGTGTGAAGCCGAATTGTACCGATCGGAAGACAAATTCAGTTCGGGATGTGGTTGGCCGTCGTTCGATGACGAAATTGAAGGTGCTGTGACACGTGTTCGCGACGCTGATGGACGACGCATTGAAATCGTCTGTTCGAATTGCAAAGGTCATCTCGGACACGTATTCACTGGCGAACGGTTTACAGACAAGAATACAAGGCATTGCGTCAATTCGATTTCGTTGAAGTTTGTTCCTGGGGAATTCGATTCGTGAAGTATCTTATTGCCATATCTTTACTTGCTTTTAGTTCGCTTGGAATCGCTCAGGAGAACGATACATCAAAGGAACACTTCGTTCTGGAAATTCCCATTCTCTGGAAAACAATTTCTTCTGCTGACTATGGATTTCATCAAGAGTGGAGCTATCCAGAAGGCGTATACATCAATCAGTGGGGACAAGTAAGTTGTGACGGCATCTGTCCGACGGAAATCGACGTTATGAAAGACGATCAAGGAAGAATCTACGACGATTCATTGGAGTCCTTTTATCAAATCATCGATACGACTCATTTGCCGCACACCATTCGTTGTTCCAATATGAGCATGTATGAGTTTGCGGGGACCGATATCATCCATTTCACAGGAAGTGGAGGGCAATTTATTGGGGAAACTGAAGTTAACGCAGCAACACATTCGACCCTCTATATCCAAATTAAGGATGCAATGTGTTCGGCATGGGTGAGATATGTAAGTATTTTGCCAGACAGACCAGAAATGTTTTTTTATATGGAGTACGGTCGCATTATTTTGGATCCAATCGCTTATGAACAGGGAATTATCAAAGGATTTTTTGATTTTCGATTCAGCAATGAGTTGGAGCCAAGCGTTCCTCTGATTTGGAGTGGCTTTTTGTACGCACCGATAGAAGATTAATTACTGGCACCTGTTGCTTTCTCTTTCGGCGCAGTAGCATTCTCACAACGTAGAATAAGGTTGTCTCCTTCATGTACCATATCGTGTAAAATCAATTGCGATGCGAGTGCGAGTTGCGAGTAATTCTGAGAATTATTTCCAAAATTTGCTGCGGAGGTAACCCACATTGTTTTAATCAAATCCTGACCTCCTGTTTCAGGAGCGATTGCTGCCACGACCGCATTCACATTCGCTGCACCAGCATGATATACGTGTAATACAAACAGTCGGAACCACAAATCCGTTTCGTTGTAATCAAGATTATGGGCCTTGAGAATCCGTTTCGCTTCAGGAATACAAATGCGTTTGATTAACTGTGAAGCGCCGTAAGCACTGCGATCAAAATCTTCACGCTCGTCGGTGTATTTGTTTACGGTTAGTCCTTGAGCCCGCGCTACATTTGGCATTAATTGGAAAGGTCCGTACGCGCCGACACGCGATTTTTTTAATTGTCCTGGACTTTCGATCAGAAGAATGGCTTGTGCGTACCATGGATCAACGTCGTTGCGTTCAAAGGCTTCTACGCCCTGGGTGATTGAAGGGTAAACCGCTTCAAATTTGTAAAAATCATTTTTTCCAGTAGTTACAAAAATACGATCGTCACTTGTTAATCCGAAAGCAGTGCGAACACTATCGCGGTAAGCGTCCTTTTCGGCATCTGTTTGTGCATTCCAATCGGCATTGCTCATTACGGCAAATACTTCCCGTGTTTTCGCGACGTTTACAATACACGAATCGGGAGCCAATCGCATGATTTTACGCCAAAAATTAGGGTGAGCTAATTCGTCCCAGCCTTCGTTGAGAATTCGATCCGCACTTAAAAGCACGCTCAAACTATCGCCATTTTTGACTTCAATTTTATCAGGATCCCATTGAGATTGACCAAAACTTGTAAATGCACAAAATGCGCTGAGAAATAAGAGTGCTCGCATGTTTAAATGATTGTTCCTCTAAAATAACGTCAAAATAGGTAAGATAGTTACATTTCTCTACGTCTAATCAACAGCCAATCGTTAAAATCAGCTAATTTTAACATTAAATGCGCATAATTCGAACCATTCTCAGCTTTCCAATCATCTTTTTGGTAAAAATATACCAATGGATTATCAGTCCTATTTTGCCACAATCGTGTCGATATACCCCGACGTGCTCGGCGTATATGATTGAGGCGGTAAAAGTATGGGGACCGTTAAAAGGAACATATTTGGGATTGAAACGAATTGGTTCTTGTCATCCCTGGGGAGGTCACGGTCACGATCCTGTTCCTGAACGTAAATCTTCGGAAGATGCCTGAATATTGAATGCAGGAAAAATCGGTTTTTTCAAGAACAATTCATACCCCAAACCAATAATTAGCACCGAGTATTCAATCGTGATGAAAGACCTTAAGGTGCTGGAAGCATAGGGACCATATGCCGCATAACTCAAGATAATGACAAAACTCCAGAGCACGCCAAAACTGTACTTTGTGAAAATTGAAAGCCCCAAAATGGTCAAGATATACCAAGGATGCACCGTTGATGCAAAGAGGTAATAGATCAACACGGCAAAAAGCATCCGTTGCATCATGGTTTTGAAATCATAAAAACCACCGTAAACAGACAAACAGAGGATCAGGAACGTACTCCATTGCGAAAGTTGATAGCCAAATGTGCGAATTGGATACCAGCCGTAGTAATCAAACCCATATTCGAGATAATGGTAATAAAGGAAGGAATTGAATTCGAATGCTTTGAAGTAGAGCGTGATACTTTCTAGAAAATGAAGCACATTCGTGTTGTCCAAATAAACAATTCCAAGTAATACTACTATTGCGGCAATGATCGCATAGACAAACGCACTGATTTTCCAACCGAGATAGCGGAACAAAAAGGGAAGGAGGAAGATGGGGACTAACTTGACATGGATGGCCAGAGCGATGAACAAGGCACCAAGGATCCATTGACGCTTTACCAACGCGTAAAGTCCAATCACAAAAAAGGAAAGCATCACGCCTTCAAAATGTGAATTTCCAACGGTTTCAAGGATCCAAAGTGGATTGAGTATTAAAAGGAAAATGCGGTATTTGTCCAAAGAGAAATGTTGAAGTAATTTCACCAAATAAAGGATGCCCAAGGCTTGGGTGGCGATGATCAGTATTTTCAAGAGAATGCTGTTGATCACGACGGAATTTGAAAATGCCGTAGCTGCTAAAAAGTACCCTTGATTGATGGTCGGGTAGCAGGTATAGTTTTCCTTCGAAAGATCACTCATACCATACCGCAAGTTTGCGAGATATTCTGAACTGTTAAATTGTGAATGCGTCCAGAGTTCATTCGGCGTGCTATCAAACGGGTTTTCGCCCATCCAGGTAATCGAGCCATCCCAAAGGAAACGAAAAATATCGTTGGAAAGATGTGGGACAAAGAGCAAAGCGCCCACGTGCGTTAGAATGGCGACATTAAGCACATACTTGAAGGTTGCTTGCTTGAAATGAACGATCACGAGATAACAAGCGAAGGTCACTGTATACAGTAGAAAGAGACCTTCAAAGTCTTCTCTCGGCTGAAAATCCAAAAGCAACCACGTACAAAAAATGTATAAAAGCGAAAAAATGTGATGCGTCCAATGAATGGCAGCCATCAATTTTTCGGTTTGCTGGAATACACTTCACCGATAGAGTAGAAGAACACAAGTCCGTATCCAATCGTAAGCATCAAGTGGAAAGGAACCATTCCCAAATCACCGTAGATTGCACGGTTGACCGTTGTATATGCGAACAACAAGAACAAAACTCCCTCACCAATATTTAGGATAGAAATACTTTTCTTATCGTAACGGTTTCCTTTGAATTCACTTTTCACATTAACGTTAAATTTCGGGGTGCGAACGAACGAACTTTTAATTCCCAAATACCCTTCGATAACGGCTACTGTGTTGTTCAATGCCAATCCCATCGATACGATTAGGAATTGGAAGAAACGCATGAGAAACTTCGCAAATGAAAGTAATACATTGGACGTTTTATCGCGGTAGGAATGCCAATAATAGAACATTAAGAAAAGTGTACTTACTAAGAAGACCGCTGCAAATCGCAAGATGTAATTGAGATCTGAGAAACTGTCTTTGATGTGCAAAATGGGCAAACTGAGCAAAGAAAGCAACAGAATAAAAATAAATACAGACGAGTTAAACAAATGCGAAAGTCCGTGAACGCGATCGCCAAAACGAACGCCTTTGGAAGTTAAAATACGTCGCCACATTTTAATGAAACATTCAGCGCCACCTTTCATCCAACGGTGTTGTTGACTTTTCAGTGCTGACATGGTGATTGGCAATTCCGCTGGAGCAATAACATCTTCCAAATATTTGAATTTCCATCCTTTCAATTGGGCGCGGTAACTCAAGTCAAGATCTTCTGTGAGGGTATCGTGTTCCCAACCACCAGCATCTTCGATACATTTTTTGCGCCAAACCCCACCTGTTCCATTGAAATTGATGAAGTGACCAGAAGCATTTCTACCACCTTGCTCGATTGCGAAGTGACCGTTCAAACCAAAGGCCTGAAGTTCTGTTAAAATCGAATAGGATTTGTTGATGTGCCCCCAACGGGTTTGTACCACTCCAACATTATCATTTTCAAAATAAGGTATTGTTTTTAATAAGAAATCGCTGTCAGGAACGAAGTCGGCATCGAAAATCGCGATGAATTCACCTTGTACTTGATCCATTGCATCGTCGAGTGCACCGGCTTTGTATCCCGTGCGATCTACACGATGAATGTGTTGGATATTTACACCACGAGCGGCTACTTCCGCGACTTTTTTAGCGATAACATCTTTGGTTTCATCTGTTGAATCGTCGAGTACCTGAATTTGTAATCGTCCTTCTGGATATTGAAACGCAGCGACTTTTTCGATGATTCGATCCGCAACGTACAATTCGTTGAACATCGGCAATTGTACCGTAACCATCG
>JBNKGN010000125.1:0-8630 GCA_050289845.1 Crocinitomicaceae bacterium
GATATCTTTCTCAAAAATAAATCTAGCTAGCCCTCTTGTAGCAAGGATTTGAACCTTTTCTCGTTCATCAATTACGCGTTTCTGAAATCCAACTTCGCTGTTGGAGCGTAGGTATCCCAAATTCAAAAACAGTTAAAATGAAACGAACTAGATTTATGCTACCTCTTGCAATCCTTTCGTTGGGAATTGTAATGAGCTCATGTAAAAAAGAAGAAATGGAGGAACCAACTCCAACAACAGCGATGCAGTCTGCTTCTTACGACTACGAATTCAACAATGGACAGGTTGTACCTACTGCTGCTTATAGTGGAACCCACAACGATAATTTCAGTGCAACCATTGAAGTCGATGAGATTTCGGCAACACAATCCATGATTACAGTGACTTTGAACAATACCATTTCAGGTCAAACGTATAATATTCATGCACACGATGCAGCAGATCCAACAATGACTCCAAACGGGACACCTTACAATGAAGTTCCAAACGCAACCGTGTTTGTGCAAACTGTAGATGGTAACGGTGGATCCGTAAGCGTATCACAAACAGTGAATATGTCGTTTTCCGAACTGACTACGTCCTACGAAGGTTTCTTTGTAATTCATGATCCTCTCCAGATGATGAGTACCACTGACATTTCAACTTATTTGGTCGTCGGAACATTTGCGCGCGCGCAGGCTGCAACCAATTTATCCGCTGCATCTTTCGCCTATGATTTCAACACAGGACAGTTGGATGCTTCCTACGCATACAATGGAATGCATGCAAACACTTTATCAGGTAACTTGATGATTCAAGAATTAGCGGATGGAACGAGTCGCGTTTCTGTTCAGTTGAATGGAACGATGTCGGGGCAAACATACCACGTTCATGCACACGACGCAGCTGATCCAACAACAACGCCCAATGGAACGCCTTATGACGAGTCCCCAAATACAGGCTTGTTGACGATGATGATAAATGGAAATGGAGGAATGGCTATGGGCTCACAAATGAGCGCGATGTCTTTCTCGGAGATCACTTCAAATTACGCAGGATTCTTTGTTGTTCACGATCCACTTCAACCAATTGACACAACAAATCCAGCATCTTATGTGTTGCTTGGCTTGTTTGCTCAATAAAAATTAACTGGAAAAGCGACCTCTACGATTGGAGGTCGCTTTATTCAAAATTCGTACATTCGTATCCCATGTCGAACGCTGAAATAAACACGCTCATTAGTAAACTGCAAAGTGGTGATGAGGCGGCATTTTCCAAACTATACGACAAATTCAGTCCGGCCCTCTATGGAATTATTCAGAAAATTGTCAGAAATGACGAATTAGCACAGGATATTCTTCAAGACTGTTTCGTAAGTATTTGGAAAAAAGCAAAAACGTTTAATGCAGAGAAAGGTAGCTTTTTTACCTGGATGTTGAACATTTGTAGAAATCGTTCGATTGATGCCCTAAGAAAACAAAACCGTGAATCGGATCATCTTCATGTCATGAAAGAGACAGATGTGTTGTCTTCAAAAGAAGAATCGATGAACATTAGTACCATTGGGCTGAAAGAGGTAGTCGATGCACTGCCGGAACAACACCAGGTGATTATTGAATACTTGTATTTTCGGGGCTACACCCAACAAGAATTGTCTGATGAATTGGACATTCCATTGGGAACCGTAAAAACCCGAGTGCGTTATGCGATGAATGAGTTAAGAAATAATTTTACAACACTTCTTGTACTGTGGATATTAAAGAATATATAGCGTCTGGGATTATTGACAGCTACGTGCTGGGAGCCGTTTCTGAGCAGGAACGCCAGGAAGTACAATGCATGTCAAAAATTTATCCTGAAATTGCTGAAGAGCTTCAACGTGCTGAAGTGGCAATGGAAAGCTATGCTGCATCTGTTGCAGTGACGCCACCCGAAGCTATTAAACAAAAAATACTTGCGCGGATCAAAGAAGAAGTACAAGATGTACCTGAAGATCTCACAAAGATTCCAGTTGCTTCTGTAGTGACGGAACCTACTGCGGAAACAAAAGTAATTCCACTTCCTGCCTATTTCAAGTGGTCGGCAGCAGCGTCTGTTTTGATTATTGTTGGTTTGAGTTTTCTCTACATGAATGCTTCCCGATCGACATCCGAACTCACGCAATCGTTGGCAGAAGTACAATCGGATGCAAAAAAAGAGAAGAATCAACTTGAAAATCAATTGGCTTTCTTAGAAACTTCTTTGCGATCGATCCAAGATCGCGAGGCGTTTATTACCGCGCCGAATACACGCAAATTAGCACTTGCAGGAACGGAACTTCAGCCCAATGCTAATGCAACGGTATATTGGGATGAGACAACAGGAAATGTCATTTTGGCATCGACTGGAATGCCTTCGCCACAATCAGGCAAACAATACCAACTGTGGGCCATTGCAGATGGGCAACCTGTTGATTTGGGAGTGCTTTCGAAAGACAGTACCTATTCACCAACCATTCAGGTAAATGTTTCCAATATTCAAGCCTTCGCGATCACCCTTGAAAAAGAAGGAGGAAGCCCAACACCAACGCTAGAACAACTGTACGTAATCGGGAATGTATAGTTCGTCCTGGTAGCCTCGCACATTTTTGTGTCGTCCTTAACGACCCAGACCGATTTAACCTTATTCTCGGCGTCATCGTGACCACTTCTGTTTCCATTTTATTGGTTGGGCTTTTAGAGTTTTGTTCGGTAAATGCACTTTTTTTTCTTTTTTGAAATCCAAATCCGATTGGGAGACGTAAGTATGCCGAGTGGTTAGCAGGTTGTTAAATCAACCAACTGCGCGTTATTCGTGGAGAGGTTTCTCTCAAGGTTAGATAGTAGTCGAAGCGCAGTGCAACGGTCGATCAGGGATACGATCGACCGTTTGCTTTTTATTCCTGGTGAACATAAAGATCCTTCGAAAGAATTCGCTAAATTTATCCATATCAATCAACTACTATGAAAAATTCCATCAAAACAATGCTATTGGGTTTCTTGTTCGTGATTCTCGCGAATGCTGTGTACGCTTATTCTGTCCCTTATTACAACAAGGATTCCAAAACGTATAAATTTGAAGTGAAAATCAATGGAAGTATCCGTGAAATTGAATTCAGAGGAAGCACTTCTGGTACAGCTCATTGTCCACCTACAGCTGATATTGCAGAGATCAAATCGGAATGTGGTTGGGTAAAAGTGAAAAACGGCCAGAAAGTAGTGATCAAAAATGGTTGCTTAACAGTCGAATGACCCCCTCGAAATAAATAGCACGCCCTTACATTGCTTGTTAGGGCGTTTTTTGTTGGTTAGCGCTTAAACTTCGGTCTAATTGGCAGAAATCGTCCAACAGATTTCATGTAACGCTCGTATTCTGGATACTTTTCTTTGGAAATTGCTTCGGAGAAATCGGAACTCCCGATAAACAATAATACCAGTAACAAACACCCTGCAATGGACCAGTTGATCCAATGCCCCGTTGCAACAACCGAAAAGAAATAAAATACAATCCAAATCGATTGTTCTGCGGCATAATTTGGATGGCGCATGTACGCCCAAAGTCCTGTGTGCGTGAATCCTGTTTCGTAATATTCACCCAACGGCTCACCACTGTTTAATCTTCGGTACTTTTCTTGCTGAAAATTGTATTGTTGTTGATCAGCGACAAATTCCATGATTACCAGTAAAACAAAAACGAAGGCAATCGCATAATCTACTATTCCCAAAGGCGTGTCACTGCCCATCGCTTTTAAGGCAGGCAGCGTAAACATGAGAATCAGTGCCATTTGATAGCCTGAGATAAAAAACAAATTGAACAGGACCCATTTCCAATTTTGCTCAAATCCTGGTTTGGCGCGTAAAATAGACCAGCGATAATCTTCCTCCCCTGTCCAAAATTTCCAGGAATAGCCACCGCGTCGCGCAAAATTAAACGTCAACCGTGCCGCCCAAATCGTCACAAGTACTGCCATTAACGTTCCTCTTGGGTCAAAATCTCCTTGCGCTGCTACAATCCATACATACGGAACAGGGATCACGCTCCAAAGCTTGTCGACTTGACTGTAATTATCGGTAATCACACTTACAACAAAACACAGGAACGCTGCGATTCCATATACCCACAGAAGTGTTTTCATGGTCGTCCATTGTGCGTCGCTAAATGGTTCGTCGTACAGCAACGTAAACGTCGGAACCGCCACCAAAGTAAAAATCAAAAACAAGGCTGTTTTCCACATATTTAGTACAATTAAGCAATCAAAAGTAAGAGAAATTGCGATTCAAACAGCACCGTGTATTTGGAATTGAAAAGCAGTCTATCGAAAATGCCTTTAGTCTTACCATGCTCCCAAGCTTAGAAAACATTTTATTCAATTAACTTTGCATCACAATCGAACAAATGACTCCGACGGAATACTATACGCAACAATCCCTTCAGATTGAAGAGCAACTGAAAACGACTAAAAAGCAATTGCAATTATTTGGCTTGTATCGCTTGCTTGTATTTCTTGCAATTATGGCCGCAATCTATTTTTTCTGGGGAAATACTCCAGTGATGGGGAGTTCCATTTTTGCGGGCATTGTCCTTTTTCTTTGGTTGATTCGTCGTTATGCGAACATCAAAACGAAACAACGGTATTTTAAAGCTTTACATGCAATTAACATGACGGAGCTACGTGTACTATCCCGCGATTTATCCCAACAAAGAACGGGGAGTAACTATGTACATGAAGAACACGATTTCAACCAGGATATTGATTTGTTCGGAGCGGGTTCCCTTTTTCAATACATCAATCGTACCGCACTCGAAAACGGTGAGAAAGTACTTGCTGCCTGGCTCAACAGTAACGACATTGACGCGATTCTAGAAAAACAAGCTTCGATACAAGAACTTTCCGAAAGATCCAAATGGCGGCAGGATTATACAGCAACAGCTACCTTGTTGGATTCAGAAACAGCGACGGATACAGTGGTCAAGTGGGTAAAAAATCACGAACGATTCGTTCCAAAAATCTACGGTTGGCTCCCAATTGTATACAGCATTATCTCTGTTACGCTTATTACAGGATATTTCATGAATCTCGTCGGAAGCGAATTCATCCTCGGGGCTTTTGTTTTGGGACTGGCACTCACGGGACGCTATCTTCAGAAGATCACCAATATGTACAACGTGACGAGTAAAATTGACGATCTTCTCTCTCAATATGCCTTGTTATTGAAAAAAATTGAAGACACTACTTTCGAGAGTAAACAATTACAGCAGTGGCAACAAGCTATTGTAACAGAAGGACAGCCAGCTTCCAAAGTACTTTCTCAATTATCGAATGAAGTCAATGCTTTGAGCAACCGCAACAATTTTCTATTCGCTCTTTTCGGAAATGCATTCTTGTTATGGGATTTGCGCTATGCGTATCGTATTGAGCAATGGATTGCTTCTTTTGACGGCGCTCTGGAACAATGGTTTCTGTGCATTGAACGTTTCGACGCGATGAATTCGCTCGCTAATTACGCATTCAATCATCCGAACTACATTTATCCCACTGTTTCTCGCGACGCGAAGCTTCAATTCGAAGCAAAAGATCTGGGGCACCCACTTTTAAGTGCAAAGAAAAGAGTCACGAACTCGATCTTGTTGAATAAAGAAGATTTTTTCATTATCACTGGAGCGAATATGGCAGGAAAAAGTACTTTTCTGCGCACCGTAGCGATGAACTTGGTCATGGCGAATTCAGGCCTTCCAGTTTGTGCGTCGAAATTTGAGTACAAGCCGATCAAGTTAATTTCCAGTATGCGTACGAGCGATTCACTGGTCAATGACGAGTCCTATTTCTTCTCAGAGTTGAAGCGCTTGAAGTTTATCGTAGATCGCATTCAAGAGGACACCTATTTTATCATCCTTGACGAAATTCTTAAGGGGACAAACAGCGTCGATAAAGCCGAAGGATCAAAGAAATTTGTGAAACGACTGGTTGGATCGCATTCGACGGGGTTGATTGCGACGCACGACTTGAGTTTGTGCGCCCTTTCCGATGAGTTGCCACAAGTCGCCAATCATTATTTCGACGCGGAAATTGTGAACGATGAATTGTACTTCGATTATCGCTTCAAAGAGGGTATTTGCCAGAACATGAATGCTTCATTCCTACTGAAGAAAATGCAAATTGTGGAGTGAATCCTCGTTAAAAGGCCAACTCCAGCTGTACATCCAGCACTTCTTCACTAGCTTCTGAATCCAATTTACTAATGGAAATTCCCAGCAACCGAACTGCTTCACGAACAGGTTCCTGACGCAACAGTGCTCGTACAATCGGATAAAATTCGGACTTCGTTTGCACGAACTGTTCGACGGTTTTACTCCGCGTTTGCACGGTAAAGTCGCTGTATTTTAATTTGAGGGTGATCGTTCTTCCTTTTGTGTTCGCTTTGACCATTCGTTTCTCAAGTGCATCTGCGATTCGATCCAAATGCTCCATCATGTATTGTTCCTGCGCAATATCCTTATCGAAGGTACGCTCGGCAGCAATTGATTTTCGAACACGATCGGGTTCCACTTTGCTGTGTTGGATTCCGCGTACGATGTTGTAAAAATGACTGCCCGATTTTCCGAAATGTTCTTCAAGATAGGCCAAACTGAAACGTTTTAAATCAATTCCGTAGTGAATTCCATGGAGTTTCATCTTCTCTGCCGTAACTTTTCCAACGCCAAAAAATTTCCGAATGGGCAAGGCTTCTAAAAACGTACACACCTCTTCCGGTGGAATTGTTTTCTGTCCGTTCGGTTTGTTGATGTCCGACGCAATTTTTGCGGTAAACTTATTAATCGAAATTCCTGCCGATGCGTTCAATCCTATCTCCTGCTTAATCGCGACACGGATTTCCATTGCCAACATGGTTGCCGAAGGATGCCCAATTTTATTGTCTGTAACATCCAAAAAGGCTTCATCCAATGAAAGTGGTTCAACGAGATCCGTGTATCGATAAAAGATTTCTCGGATCTGATTCGAGATTTCTTTATAGCGATCGAACCGTGGTGGTACAAAAATCAAATCAGGACATTTGATCGCCGCCATTTTGGAAGACATCGCGGATCGAACGCCAAACTTTCGCGCTTCATAGCTGGCCGCAGCGACAACGCCACGTTCTTTACTTCCCCCTACCGCAAGAGGCTTTCCTTGCAACTCGGGATGATCCATTTGTTCCACGGAAGCGTAGAAAGCGTCCATGTCGATGTGAATGATTTTGCGAATTGGAAAGTCCATTGGTGTAAAATTACACTTTCTCGTTCCATTCTGCTTTTTTGGAATTGCCGTTATCCAGGAAATCGCCCTTTGGAACGGAGGCAGGGGAGAGGACCTTCTAAAGTAGCTCCGTTAAAAATTTCATTCTTCTCCGCAAGTTTTTATCTTAATAGGCAACTTATCAGTATCCATCCATTCTTACAAACAAAGTGTCTATGAAAAAAATGAAGCAATTTCTCTTATTAGCACTGCTTCCCTTCTGTGCATCTCCTCTTCTTGCGCAAGACTCCACCGTAGTTCGCGACTTCGAATTATGGACAGGCGTGCAACTTGAAAAATCCTTTTTAGACAAAAAACTAGAGTTCGGATTAACACAGGAATTTCGTTTCGATGACAATGCTACCTCCATCAATAATTTTTTCACCGAACTGCAAGGTGATTATACGTTATTCGATGGATTTTCTTTGGGTGCTGGTTATCGATTTATTCGCAACAATCGAAGCGATGGTTACCGAAGCGAAGGAAGGTTCTTTTTAGATGCGAATTACAAACACAAAATTGACCGATTAAAAATCTCCTACCGTCTACGCTATCAGCACCAAAGCGCTCTGGGAGATGTTGTCGACGATGACGTATACAACAAATACCGTTTGCGTTTAAAATTCAACTATAATATTCCTAATTGGAAATTGGATCCCTATTTTTCAATGGAAGGATTTTATACACAAACAACCAATAATATCAATTACATTCCATCGATTACAGAATCGGAACGGGTATCAGGATTTGAAAAATTGCGTTTTACGGTTGGAACTAGCTACTCGTTTAACAAAACCATTTCCCTTGGAGGGTTTTATCGCTATGAAAGAGAATTGGGGTCCTTTCCTTTCTACTACAATACGCCGAGAGATTACTTTATTGCCGGTCTTAACCTGAAATTTGAACTTTAATTGCGCCTTATGAAATTACTTGGAATTATCTCATTGCTTATTGTTTTACTAATTGCGCCTTCATGCAAAAAAAAGGAACTAATAAAAGGGGGAAATGGACTGGATGATTGGACGGAGGAAACCCACGGATATGGTGCCACTCCCAATTACGATATCGTCTTCAACCAGAATGAAGTTCTCCGTCTCGACTTCGTTATAGAAACAGATTATTGGACCGCAATGCAAGAAGATATTGCTGCTATTTTAAGTACGACAAGTGCCCCAGGATCGTTCAGTGAAGAATCGCCCATGTACATCCCAACTCAGATGTATTTCAATGGAAAACAGTGGTATGATGTTGGACTTCGCTACAAAGGCAATTCGAGTTTACAAAGTTCGTACGATCAAGGAAATGGAAAATTGCCATTCCGAATTGAGATGAATCACTTTGAAAGCGAGAATCCAAACAT